>JBFLXS010000365.1 GCA_040755795.1 bacterium
GATTCTCCAGAGGTTTAGGAGGGGGAAATTTTAAGCAATTTAGAGGAAGAAGATGTTTAAAAAGCAAAAAATGGCTTTAAGGTGGTTACTTGGGCTGTTTATTTAGTTTCACCGAGAATTGCTGATTCTTCAAAAGAATACTTGACATTTCCGTATAAATTATATATACTTATTTACAGATATTACAAAATTATACGGAGATAATATGCCAGAAAAGCTACAGAAACTTATAAATTTTTTCAATAGGAATGGTGGAGTGGTCAGGTTTTCGGCTATTCTAAAGGCTGGATTTCATCCAGATTCGCTCAATACACTTGTGAAAGAAAAAAAGATTGAAAAGATTGCGAGGGGACTTTACAGGTTGGCTAATTATGATTTTGAGGAACATCCTGACCTTGTTATGGCATGCCTTCAGTCACCACGAGGAGTAATTTGTCTTCTCTCTGCTCTTTCTTTTCATGAGGCGACAGTTGAAATTCCTAAGTATGTAAATATAGCTATTCCACGGGGCACTCATGCCTATAGAATCAAATATCCGCCTGTGAGATTTTACCACTTTGATATTAAAGCATGGAACTCTGGAATTGAAGAATATAAAATAGAAGGATATAAAATCAGGGTTTATAATCTTGCAAAGACAATTGCTGATTGTTTTAAATTCCGTAATAAAATAGGTATAAATGTTGCGAGAGAAGTCCTTAAAGTGGCTGTTACCGAGAAGAATATAAAACCAGGAGAAATCATGGAATATGGCAAAATTTGCCGTGTTGATAATATCATAAAACCAATACTGGAGACTCTGCTTTGAAAAAGGAAATTAAGAATTTACAGGCTTCTATACGGGCACAGCTTCAAAATAAAGCAAAAGAGACTGACTGCTCGTTTTCAGAAATTCTACAGTATTACGGGATGGAAAGATTTCTTTATAGATTCAGTTGTTCAAAATATGCAGATAAATTTATCTTAAAAGGTGCGCTGATGTTTACAGTATGGCAAATTCCCGAACGCAGAACAACTCTTGATATAGATTTCTTAGCATATTATGACAATCGGGTTGCATCCATTGAGAAGGTTATAAGGGATGTCTGCGAGATTAAAGTAGAACCAGATGGACTTGTATTTGACTCAGGAACTGTGAAAGGACAAATGATAAAGGAAGTTGCAGATTATGAAGGTGTGCGTGTTAAATTCATAGGATTTCTGGAACGCTCACGTATTCCAATGCAGATTGATATAGGATTTGGTGATGTTATTTACCCTAATCCCAAAATCATTGATTACCCTGTTATTTTGAATTTTCCCAAGCCACATTTAAAAGGATATCCGGTAGAAAGTATGGTGAGTGAAAAATTTGTAAGGGTTCAGGTAGGATAAAAATAAGGAGAAAGGGAGAAGATGGAGAAGTGGAGAAAAGAAGAGGTGGAGCAAGAAAAAGTTTGAGCCATTTCTCCAATTCTCCCTTTTCCCCATTTCTCCTTGTTTACACTTCTAATGTATAGCCCTGAACGGTTACACTGGTTATGAGGTAATCTACAATGCCAATTTCAGTTTTGAATTCTTTTATTTCTTTAATTAAAAAATCACCTCAGTTTGTTACCATTAGAAAAAATATCATCCAGGGCATAAAAAAACAATCTATTTGTGGGCTTTATGGCTCGGCAAAGGCATATTTCCTCGCCGCATTAAAAAATGAAGTCAATCGTCCATTTCTGATTATCCTGCCAGGCCAAACTGAAGCAGAAAGATTCTATACAGACCTCCAGGCTTTTTCAGAAAAAGAAATTCTTTTTTTTCCGGATTTAGAAATCCTGCCTGTGGATGAAATACCACCACACAAGGAATTAGTTGGTCAACGACTGGCTGTTTTAGATAGATTATTATCTGCAAAATCAGAAGATGTCATCATCGTTAGTCCCATCCGGGCTATCCTTTATAAGACTTTTTCTCCCAATAGCTTACAGCAGACAAAAATTTCCATCCAAACAAGTATTAGTCTTGATATTCTCCTTGATAACCTTATCCAGCATGGATATTTGCGGGATGAGATGGTGGAAACAAAAGGCACATTTAGCCATCGCGGTGGAATTGTTGATGTTTATCCTGTCCATGCTGACCTGCCTGTCCGTATTGAATTTTTTGGGGATGAAATTGAGTCTATCCGCCAATTCGATACCATTACCCAAAGGTCAGTGGCTTTTATTGACCAGGTAACTATCCTGCCTGTGCAAGAAAATATCAAGGAAAATGACGGCACTATCTTTGATTACCTGCCAGAATCTTCTCTGGTCGTTCTGGATGACCCGGCTTATCTCCAGAATGAGGCTAATCGGTTAAAAAATGTAGGTAAATTCAATATTCAAGATTTGACACAACCCATTGTAACATTTGAAGATGGTGGAGAATTTGAGTTTTTTACCCGACCTATTTTAGAATTTAAAAATAACATTGCCTTATTTATTGATGAATATAAAAATTGGCAGGAAGAAGGTAATCAGATTGTCGTCATTGCTGGATACAAAGGACAGGAAATGCGAATAAAGGAGTTATTGAAAGATGAGAATTTAATCATTACCTCGGCTGATATTAAACAGGGATTTCAATTTAGAGAAATTCAATTGGTTTTAGTTACCGATAAAGAGATTTTTGGCTATCAAGCACCAATCCAGCAACGAAGATTTGACCATTCAGACACCCTGCCTATTTCAACATTTACCGACCTTAAAATTGGTGATTATGTTGTCCATAGTAATTTTGGCATAGGTAGATATGCGGGCATAACCACCCTTAAGGTAGAAGGGGTAAAAAAAGACCTGCTTTTGATTGAATATGCTGAGGGAGATAAACTTTATATCCCTTTAGACCAATTTGGGTTAGTCAATAAGTATATTGGAGATAAAGATAGACCTCCAAAAATATATCGTCTGGCAGACCCCACCTGGACACGGGTAAAGAACAAGGTCAAAAAGTCCCTTGAGTCAATTGCTAAGGAGTTAATTGAGTTGTATGCGGCAAGAAAGGCATTGCCAGGATTTGCTTTTTCTAAAGATACTGATTGGCAATATGAATTTGAGGAAGGATTTATTTACGAGGAGACTCCTGACCAACTCAAGGCAATTTCAGACATTAAAAAAGATATGGAAAATCCTCAACCAATGGACAGGTTAATTTGTGGTGATGTGGGGTATGGAAAAACAGAGGTTGCTTTGAGAGGGGCATTTAAAGCCGTGCTAAATAGCAAGCAGGTCGCCGTTCTTGTTCCGACGACGATTTTAGCCTTTCAGCACTACAATACCTTTGTGCAAAGGCTTGCTCCTTTCCCAATTAAGGTAGAGATGTTAAGTCGGTTCAAGACTAAAGCGCAACAACGAAAGATAATTGAGGGATTAAAAAACGGCCAGGTCGATATTTGTATTGGCACACATCGCCTGCTTCAAAAGGATATTGCCTTTCATAATTTAGGTCTGCTGGTGATTGATGAAGAACAACGATTTGGGGTAAAACATAAAGAAAAACTCAAAACATTACGCAAATTGGTTGATGTTCTGACATTGACCGCCACGCCTATTCCCAGAACCTTGTATATGTCTTTATCTGGAGCCAGGGATATGAGTATTATCAATACCCCGCCTCCAGAACGATTGCCGATAAAGACATTTATTTTGCCTTTTAATAAACAGGTGATTAGAGAAGCGGTTCTCCGTGAGATGGAGCGTGGCGGACAAATCTATTTTGTTCATACTGAGGTGAAAACAATCTTGCGACTATCTTTGTCTTTAACCCAGATAGTTCCTGAGGCAAGAATTGCCATTGCCCATGGCCAGATGCACGAACATGAACTTGAAAATATAATGTTAGAGTTTTTAAACCATAAATATGATGTCTTACTCTCCACCTCAATCATTGAATCAGGCATAGACATACCTACGGTCAATACGATTATTATTAATAATGCCCACCAGTTTGGTCTGGCACAACTTTATCAATTAAGGGGACGGGTTGGTCGGTCAAAACATATGGCTTATGCCTATCTTTTTTATCCAACAGAATTTATGGTATCCGAGATGGCTAAAGAAAGATTGGAGGCAATACGCGAATTTTCAGATTTAGGTTCTGGATTTAAAGTGGCAATGCGCGACCTGGAAATACGCGGGGCAGGCAATATCCTTGGTCCTGAACAACACG
>JBFLXS010000366.1 GCA_040755795.1 bacterium
CAAGGCTAAAGCCAGAGGTTTTAGAAGTTACAGAAATTTTAAAATAGTAACCTTTTTGATTACAGGAAAACTTAATTTTGGTCAACTCAATAAACACTATTTACCCACTTAAAACTTAGAAGAACCTTACTTTTACTTAGTTTTAATTTCGTGAAGCCCTATTTAATTTTTTAGTAATCGGATTGAGCGGATTAATCGGATTCCTTTTCTGTTTTTTTTATCTGCTCAATCCGCTAAATCCGCTTACTAATAATATACCATGAAAATTCAAAAAAGTCAATAATTTATCTATGTTAATTCCGTGCGATCTGTGTCATCCGTGTACTTTTAATTCACAATTCAAGATGTGACCCTATACCCCCTTCAAGATGTGACCCTATACCCCCTTATTTTTAGTAAGGAGAGATGGAGAATAGGGAGAAAAGGAGAGAATTCTTTTAATATTTTTCTCCATTTCCTTCTTTCTCCCTTTCTCCTTTATTTCTGTCGGTAAAGGCTCAAAATCTCTATCTATAAACCAGACAGGCTCTTTAAACTTGCCCAAAAGATGTGCCACCCCATCAACAAATCCATTCAAATACACCCCAACCTCTGCCTCTGAATCTATCTTTGCCGTGGTAGGGTATCTTGGGTCTGAAATATCATAGGATTCATCCGGATGGTCAGTGACTATGTTCTGACCATTGGCATATTGAATGGCAGATAATTTTATCCCGGGTACACTCACGATTATCTGATGTATCAAATTATCATCCGGTATTAATTCCTCACCTGAGGTAACTACGAAAGAGGTGCTTGCTTGACTATCTGCTGGTAAATCTAAAGTAGCTGCAGGATATTGGGTGATAGAAAGGCATCCTGATGCTTTAATCAACTTCATCTTAATATTAGCCGTAAATGATTTATTCTTTGCCTTGTTAGTAATAGTGATGTAGTGGGTATGTGATTCATGAGGCTTAGTAAAATCCTGCCAGGCAGGATGGATGGATACAAAGATAGGTGGGGCTATCTCAAAACTCCAGCGATAAGGAGACCCTTTCAAGTCATGTCCTGGCTCATTGGCATTATCCTTTGCCTCAATTGAGCAAGAATACTCACCGTAATCTAACTTATTCACTGCTGATGCCTGATGAAAAGTCCCTTGAGGGGTATTCAGGACAATAGTTGTTGGGTCAATACCAGAGGCATAGCCATTAATAGGTGGGTCAAAAAGTGTAGCAGAGATATTGACCGTATAAGGCGTGTCCTCAGCAATAATCACCTCACCATTTGCTGGCGTGGTGGCAGTAACCTCAGGCTCCTCGGTGTCAATGTAAAACACATAGCTACCTGTAATTGGTATTTCAATTTCCTCTGTAACTTCAAGCTCAGATGGAGTATCACAATTACCCGTGAATATCTCTACTGGTCTTTTATATGGCATAAGACAAAGTGTCGCTATCCCATCACTATTTTTAGGGATATTCAAACTACCAGAGAAATTTTGCCCGTAGCCTACTAATGATAGATATTGCTGAGGTAAAGCTGTGCCTTTAGCAAAAACTGTAAGTGGCAAAGGAAGATAGTAGTTAGAAAGGGTAACATTAATACTTACATTCCCTTCCCTTACAGGAGATGGAGGAGAGATAGTAATTTCAGCGAGAATAGGTGATTGAGAAAATTTCTCTTGTAGAATCTCTTTCTTAATCCTAACATTGTTATCTAAATTCAAATGGTCTACTGGCAATTTAACTCCTAAGTCACTAACTTTTTTAGTTATTAGTTCTAACAAATGTTGTGCGACACCCATCGCTGAATTATAGGAAACAACACCATCTCCACCAAATATTCTATCTTCTGCTATCTGAAGATACTTAACATTTGAATTTAAGTTATTCTCCCAGAATAATTCCTCCATAAAATTACTGCCTTTAGTTTGCTGTTGCTCTACTGCAGGAAAGTAAGGGTTGGGAAGAATAGTATTTTCAATAAGTTTCTTGAGCCACTCTGGACAATGATAAGCCCACTCACCTAAAAAACTCCCTTTATTCGGTGTCCCAAGCATGATGATTTGACCTACATCATTGCCGTAGCGGGGGATGTCGGAGATGGTCTTGGTAATGTACCGTTTTGCCTGAAGATCATAATATTTATATTTCATTAGGGGTTGGTACTGACTTCCATACATCATCGTATAAAGTTCAGCTACCAGTCCCCCTCGTGAATGGGCTATTATATCTACTTTCTCAGCATCTGTTTGTTCCTTAATCTTATCAATGATCTTTTTAAGTTGCTTGATATCCTCTTGTATTAATCCTTGTCCTTTAAGAGGAAAATCTCCACCCAATTCAGGAAAATCAGCTAAGGTGAACACATCAAATCCAGCATTTTGTAATGTCTTTTTTAAACAACCCGTTTCCCACATCTCTGAGGTATCATTAGTCCCATGAACTAAAAGCACAGGATTCTTAGCAAAGGCTGGAGTTAACCAAAATAAACTGCCTACTAACCCTAAAATAATGGCTCTTTTTAACATAATTTTCACCTCCAACAGAGTAAATTAAACCTAAAACTCAAACTCACTATCAGGTATACCTGTATTTATCTGAATATTACTAAGGGTATATTCCTCTTTTACCTCTTCAGGTCTATATTTAGGTAAGGGTGGTTGAATTTTAATAAGTGTTGTTGGTATCCAAGTGTTATTGATTAATATAAAGTTTTTAATTTCAGTTTGTTCAGTTAGTTGCCCCTCAGGGAAGTCTTCAGAAATTTCCTCATTTGGATAATAATGCTGACGGCAATTAATTTTTATAACAACACCTTTGTTATAATCAATAAATAATTCTATTTTAGCTCCTCTTGGATAATTATAATCATCCTCAGGATTACTAGCTTTCGGCACTGCCTCAATCACCCAGGTATTTTCTTCTGGGTGGCTGATGACTTTCGTATCAAACTTAGTAATTAACTCATCCAACCGCCAGTAGAAATCAAACCTATCCGGGTCTAATAAGGTATACCAGGGAAGGTTATAATTTCCAACAGGTGTATCTTTAGTCACTGGACCTCCCCATCCTGTTCCCATCCTCCTATATTCAACATTATTCTTTTTAACCACTGTAAGCAGTTCTTTTGGAGGTAACCATTTAAGTTTATCCGGTGCTTTAAAGAAAAACTTCTCGTCCTGGATAATCAAATCACCGATTAGTCCTAACATCTGTTTAAGTAAATCTATATCTCCCATATTTTCAGGAATTCTTACTTTCATCTGATAATCCGCCGTCAAATCTTGAATCTTATGGTAATTAGCTTCAACCTTATCGAGTAGTTGTTGGACAGTCGGCGTGCCGATTTGTTTTGGTCTAAGTGGTAGATTTTTCTTTTTTACCACTTTTTCCTGCTTAGTCTTTTGCTCCTTAGCTTTTAGCCATTGCCATTGCCATTCTATACCCTGGGCTATAGTGCTACTGCCCAGCAAAACACATATCACCGCAATGCTACACATTATGGTCTTAATCCCTGCCCCTCTTGAATTTCCCTTTGAACTTCTTTTACCCATTTTAAATCTACCTCCTTAATTTTGGTAATTGGTAACTGGTGAATGGTAATTAGTTACCAATTAACCCATTACTTTTACTTAGTTTTAATTTCGTGAAGCCCTATTTAATTTTTGTAACCGTTCAGGGCTATACATTAGAAGTGTAAACAAGGAGAAATGGGGAAAAGGGAGAATTGGAGAAATGGCTCAAACTTTTTCTTGCTCCACCCTTCGGACATCAATCCTGGAGTCTGCGAAATTTACCAGTAACCCTATTTCTTTATCCACTGCTACAGGCATTAATAATCCTATCAGTTAACTCTTCTTTTCTCCACTTCTCCATCTTCTCCCTTTCTCCTTATTTTTTATATCCTACCTGAACTCTTACTAATTTTTTAGTAATCGGATTGAGCGGATTAATCGGATTTCTTTTCTGTTTTTTTATCTGCTCAATCCGCTAAATCCGCTTACTAATAATATACCATAAAAATTCAAAAAAGTCAATAATTTATCTATGTTAATTCCGTGCGATTTGTGTCATCCGTGTACTCTTTACCGCAGAGACGCAGAGAAACAGAGAAGACATAGAAATAAAGTAACTATTCAGCCACTGATTAACACGGATTAGCACGGATAAATACAGAGGGCAGAAGGCAGAGG
>JBFLXS010000367.1 GCA_040755795.1 bacterium
ATTACCATTTAACCAGTTACCATTTAACCAGTTACCATTTAACCAGTTACCATTTAACCAGTTACCATTTAACCAGTTACCATTTAACCAGTTACCATTTAACCAATTACCATTTAACCAGTTACCATTTAACCAATTACCAAAACATGGAGGTGCTTTTTATGCTTGAATTTATTTCAAAAGGTGGAGTACTGATGTATCCCATTTTTCTATGTTCGATAGTGGCTATTGCCATTATCTTAGAGCGAGCGTACCACTTTTTTAGGATAAGGACGAATGTATCTCAATTTTTACTTCAAATCGAACAGGCACTGCAATCTAATAAAATAGAAACTGCCTTAAAGCAGGCAAAAAACACTGCTGGTCCCGTAGCCTCTGTAGTGGAAGCTGGTATAAGCAACTGCCAAAAAGATGCCGATAGGTGGGAAAAGGCAGTAAGTCGAGTAGGTACAATGGAATTGGTAAAGTTGGAAAAAAATATGCGGACACTGGGAATTATTGCCCATGTATCGCCCCTTTTAGGGCTTTTGGGGACGGTAACCGGGATGATTAAGGCATTTATAAAAATACAGGAGTTAGGTGGTAGAGTAGATGCCTCAGTTTTAGCCGGTGGTATCTGGGAGGCACTTCTGACTACTGCCGCTGGACTATCTGTAGCCATACCCGCTATGTTTGCCTATCATTATTTTGAAGGTAAGGTGGACAATTTCGCTATTGCGATGAAAGAGGCGGGACTACTTGTTTCTGAATGGTTGGGGATTGGAAAGCCAAAAGAAGAAGGCAAAAGTTATTCTGAACATTCAGGGGAGGATGTGGACTATGGAATTTGAGCGAAGAAAACGAATAAGCCAACACCTGGATATTGCTCCATTAATAGATATAGTATTTTTGCTTTTGATATTTTTCATGCTTACTGCCAACTTTATCATGCAGCCTGGAATAAAGATTACCCTGCCGCAAGCTAAAACCAGTCAGCCGCAAGAAGAAGTAATTGTGGTATTCATAAGTGAGGATGGTCAGGTGTATGTTAATGAAACACAGGTGAATATTGAGCTTTTAGAAGATGCTTTGAGAATAAAATTACAAGAAGTCCAAAAGAAAACCATAGTTATCAAAGCAGATAAAAAGATAGACCTTGGGCTGGCAGTCAAGGTGATGGATATGGCTAAGGGAGCGGGGGCAGAAGGATTGACAATTTCAACTAAAAAAACTGGTAATTGGTAACTGGTGATTGGTAATTGGTAACTGGTAATCATTTAACCAATTACCATTTAACCAATTACCATTTAACCAGTAACCATTTAACCAATTACCATTTAACCAATTACCATTTAACCAGTTACCATTTAACCAGTTACTAAAAGTGAGGATAATAATGCTAAGTGACAAATCCTTGAAAATTACCATTCTTGTTTCTATTCTCATCCATGTGCTGTTTTTGGGGATACCAGAAGGGTTGTTAAAATTCCTTTCTACTGAGGTTGAAGCATCCAGAGACTTTATAGCACAAATAGCAATAGAAGAACCACCGCCACCACAAAAAATAGAAACACCTAAACCGACACCCAAACCAAAAGAGCCAGAACCAGAAGAGGTTATTGAAAAACCAGAACCTGATTCTTTGCCAGAAGAAGAGCCAGTGGTTGAACCTGTAGAAGTAGAAAAACCTCAAGTTACTCCTCAGTCAGTAGAACAAGTGGCTGTTGCGGAGGTTGAACAAGTGGCTGTTGCGGAGATTGACTTTGCCAAGATAGCAATTCAAAACTATCAAAGAGAGGTTAGAAGGAAAATAGAGCAAGCAAAAAGATACCCTGCTTTTGCCAGAAGGAACGAGATTGAGGGGGTAGTTAAGGTTAGATTTACGATTCTTTCGGATGGGAGTGTAGATAAGATAGAGATATGTCAGTCTTCAGGCAGCAGCCTTCTTGATAACGCAGCCTGTAGCACCATCAAGCGAGCTGCTTCTTTTCCACCTATACCAGAAGAGGTAGGTAGGAGTCAGCTTCAGATACAGGTGGATATTGTGTTTACCTTGCTTCAATAGCAAAATCCGTAACATATTGATATTACTGCACTTATGATATGGATGATGTGCTTAAGCTAAGCGATGAAACTCTATAAGATCGAAAAGATTTTTATGAATAACCCCATAAGGGTTTGGGTTCAAAGGAAGGTTGAGTCCCCAATCATGTTTGAGGGGGTCGATCTTCCTAAGGAACCAGTGTGTCTTGAGATAGGCTGTGGAAGAGGGGTAGGTGCCCTTCTTATCAATCATCATTTCGAATGCAGAAGAGTAGTAGCAGTTGATTATGATCCCCAGATGATCGAGCAAGCAAAAGAATATTATGCTAATCCTCCAAGATGGACAAGGGATATTAGAAAGGACAATATTGACCTTAGGGTAGGCGATGCCTCGAATATGGAATTTCCTGATGACTGCTTTGATTCTGTATTCTCTTTTGGGGTATTCCATCATATCAAAGACTGGCAGAAGGCCATCTCTGAAGTCTACAGAGTATTGAAGCCGGGAGGGTATTTCTCACTTGAGGAATTCTTCTTAGAGAATATAATCTGGAAGATCAACCTGCAAGTTGCAAAAAGGTTTGGTCATGACCCATATGCCCTCCTTAAAGAGAAAGAATTTAGGCATTGTTTGAAAAAGGCGGGATTCTTATTTTTAAAGTACAAAAAAGAGCGACTACCTATGAGTCATTGCCATGCAATAATGAGGAAAAGGGAGTGATAAAAGATGGGTTGGTTTAAATGGTTTAAAGAAAGGACAGAAAAATATCATACACTATCTACTCCTATTCTTTGGCTTCATATATTTGCTCATTTTGTTTGGGGAATAGGTCTGGGGGTACTTTTGGGAGGTTATCTAAGACCATTTGGTTGGGGGATAATTTTGTCGGCAATAATAGTTTCCATACCGGGTACATATAAAATTTGGATTGAAAAAGAGAATCCTAAAGAGATATAAATTTTTTTAAATACTTATTGCAACTGAGTCTTAATTGCAGAGAGGAGGTGAGTCAAGATGTAAAATTTAGTGGGTTTCTTCTTTAAAAGAAAGGAATCCATCCCTGAGGAGGGACAAAATTATTAAAAAGGAGAAAAAAATAAAAATGAAAAAGTATCCATTAATTACCGGTTTGACGGTCATTCTCATGTTTTCAGTCATTGGGAATGCCTTTGCAGAAGAGACTGTTGGCTGTCCTCACGATGTGGGCAAGGGCAAATTCAAAATTCGGAGTACAGTAGCATATGTTCGAGCTCAAAAATGTTACTCTGATGAGGTATGGAAGGCACTGCGTGGCAGTTCACCATACCCGATAGATTATGATAAAATGGTGGATTTGCCCGACGGCTGGCATCAGAAGGAAACCAGAATTAGCATGGGATTAGAGTATGGAATCATTGAGAGGTTAAGTGCGGGAGTTTTCCTTCCATATGTGATGAAGGATGTGAAGAGGCAAGTCTGGTCAAAGGAAAAGAAAAAGACTGTATGGAAGGAAGTAAAGGATAACGGCCTGGAAGATTTTTGGCTCTCAGCCAAATACTTGGTATATTCAAAATCCCCTGGCTGGTTGGGTTTTGATTGGAAGGAAGGCTTTTTCCTTGCCTTAGCTTACAAGCCTTCTATCGGTTCTGATGAGAAGATTAAAAATGGCATAGCAAGCGGGACACACGATTTCAAACTTGTAGCCCTTTCTCATCCTTACTTTAGCGAAAACCTCTTTCTTTGTAGCGATATGTGGTATCTATACCGGGGAAAAGTTAAAGAGATAGATAAATTTGACAAGTCAAGCTGGGAACTTGGAGATAAATTTGGATACCGCGTCGTTGTCGGATATGAGTTTCTTAACCACAAATTCGTTGTAGTTGGTGGTCCCCAGGGATGGATTGCTCAAGGCAACAAAGACAAAGAGGGAAACAAACTTGAAGACAGCAACACATATTCCCATGGAATAATGGTAAAGTTTCGGAGAGCGTTGCGTAGGGCTTAAGGCTATATCTATGGTCCCAGGCATTGCTTTACCTCATTTCTTGCCATCTTTTTGTTTCTGTTGACATTTTGGAGTCCCAAAAGACAACCCAGAGGGTCATTAACC
>JBFLXS010000368.1 GCA_040755795.1 bacterium
TACACCCATTTCTCCATCAGCCATCTTGTCCCCCTCCTTTTTCAGTATAGATTGAGTAAAAACCCTTCTCTATATAAATCGGCAAAGGGGAACATTATCTTAAGCTATTTTTCGGATAGGCTCTAAACATCTTCTAATTGCATAAGTTAAATCTCCGTAGATTAAGTCATTTTTCATATTTTTGTTACACGGATTAAACGGATTTCTTTTGTAAGCGGATTGAACGGATTGAGCTGATTTCTTTCTTGTAAGCGGATTAAACAGATTTTTTTGTAAGCCGATTGAGCGGATTGAGCGGAAAAAATAAAAAAATCCATTAGTGTCCTGACCTAATTAACACTCGTGTTTCCCTTTCTTCATCTGACTAAAATATTAGAAAGTTAATATGTTAGGACACGAGGAAAAAAATCCGCTTAATCTGCTAAATCCGCTTACCATTAAACAAATCCGCTCAATCTGCTAAATCCGCTTACTATTAACTCCGCTTACTATTAAAAATCTGCGTTCTACTAAAACCTTGTTACTAACGATACGCGATGGGTTTTATCCAACTCATCATAATCACAGAAGGCATAATCTATATCTACACCGACATTCGGTATCCTGAATCCTGCACCATAGGTTAGACTTGAGGATTTCAGTGCATCTTTGGTCAAGGTTCTATATCCTGCTCGAAGTGCCACTATCTCCTTAATCCAATATTCTGCACCAAGATTGAAGTTGGTATCATTATCTGATGGGAAATTGACATCCAGCCCTAAGGTTAACGCATTATCCAGTAATTTATATGCCCCACCAACCTTAATATTCAACGGCAGTGCATCTTTCTCACTGATAAATGCCTTTAGTTTAGGACCAAGATTTTGAATGGTTGCTCCAATGGTAAGATTTTCTACAGTAGGTTTGTATAAACAACCGATATCTAAAGCGATACCGGTAGATTTTTCATTATCTATCTTCATCTGAATATATTTTATACTCGCACCTAAATTACAATTTTCTGTAAGTTTTTTGGCATAAGCGACACTCAACGCAATATCCTTGGCGTCATAATCACCTATCTTCCCAGTTCCGTCTATTGTTCTATCAATACTGCCTGAATCTAATAGTGTCAAACCACCACCCATAATTCCACCCATAATTTGCTGTGGATGGATGTAGGCAAGATAATTGTAGGTAATTTCTTCTAACCAATCTGCATACATAAAAGTAGCCTGTCTGTTTTGGATATTAGCCAGACCGGCAGGATTCCAGTAGATGGCATTGATATCATCTGCAATAGCGACAAAGGTTTCACCCATCGCGATTGGTCTTGCCCCCCTGGCTCAATTTCAAAAATACCGCCCCTTTTTCTCCTGGTGTCTTTGACAGACAATAATCCGCTGAAAATATTACAATTCCTATAACTATTAGACTTATTACCTTTCTCATTTTTTATTCCTCCTTTTGCCTTTGGTAAAAGATGTGTAAGTTTTAAAGTTGATTATATCATAACACATATTTTTCGATTTGTCAATACCTTATTTATAAAAATTCAGTTCTGAGTGTATAGGGTCAACCCTCTTCTATTATATCATATATCAGGTAGTCTGGATGACTTTTTATAAATCTTTTTTAATATCTTTGAAATATAAAAGTATTATACCAGACCTCGAAAGCAGAATTATATCTTCTACCTTACTTTTTGTAAACGGATTAAACAGATTTTTTTTAGTAAGCGAATTAAGCGGATTGAGCGGATTTTTTTATTTCTTTTTCCGCTAAATCCGTTAAATCTGCTTACTAAATAGGAAATTTCCACCCCCTAACCCCCGCCAGCGGGGGACAACCGATATCTTCAGGTCTTATAATTCCTGTCACCTCCTCTAACCGCCGCCAGCAGAGGACAACTCGCCTCTGCTCTCTGCCTTCTGTCTTCTGACCTGTGTATTTATCCGTGCTAATCCGTGTTAATCAGTGGCTGAATAGTTATCTTTACTTTTTGTCTTTTGTATTATACCAGGCACATCTTAACCCAAGTTCATGGTTTAAAAAATTAAGTTAAGCAAAATCAATGGGTTACAACTCATAAAAATTCAATTTGGGCACTACATCTTCAAATAATTATTTTTATTATCCTCCCCATTTTTTGATAAGGTATTTTTAGAGCCGCATAAATCTCTTTATGATATGGCTCGGGTTTAAGCGATTTTCTGATATGAACTATTTTACCATCTTTCCTCCTTATGGTGGTGGTTACCCGAGTATGTGTGGCTAAACGACTCCGAATCGCCTCCCAATCATTATTTATTCCCTCTTGGCGAAGATTAAATCTTATCGTCTGTAAGATATGATATGCCAGCACCGTAATAAATAAATGACCATCTACCCTCTCCTCCTTTTGATGATGAACCGGCCTTAAACCTAATTCAGATTTCATACATCGAAAGGCACTCTCTACATCCGTAAGCATGGTATAAATCTCCCAAATCTCTTTCTCATGGAGATCCTTTCTGTCTGTCCGTAAAAGATATCTCCCTTCTCTTTCTACCTCTCCATTTTCTAAAACCCAATTTACATCTTTTGCTTTCTCTGTTTCTACATCCTTCACAACACTAATCTTATAGTGCCGGGCTACCTTTTTGTATTTCTCCTTTAACCGTCCTATTTTCTCTATTACCTTCTCGTATCTCTTGAGAGTCTTCTTCTTTAAAAGACCTGATTTTATCTTCTCCAATTCTTCCTCAAATCGTTTCTGAAAAAGATTCTTAATCGCCTCTTCTTTCTTCTCCTTATCCGTAGAATGAACAACAAGTTTAACCTCTGAGCTTTCCTTATCTTCTACCAAACTACATCTAACTACACTATCTTTGTCCTCTTTAACAATAGTTGAAGCCTCATCCAATGACATATTCTTTCCTTTCTTCCGAGATACGACTAAATAACTATACCCTTGCCCCTTTATCCACTTCAAATTCTCTTCCGTTGCTATCCCTGCATCCAAAACAATAGTAGGTTTGATTAGGTCCTGACCACAAGAAAGTTTCTCAATAACATCCTTCAGAGTACTGGGTTCACTAATATTACCACTAAATACATCGCTGTGCTTGGGAAAACCATCTCCATCCAACACCAACCCTAAGGTTACCAAAGGACAATCACTTCGCTTCTCCTTAGACCGTCCAAATCTTGCCTTAGGATTATTCTTCCCGTTACCTTCAAAAAAGGTATTGGTTAAATCATAAAGAATTATCTGCTCCCCTAAACTAAAAAGATTACGCTCTCGACAATTTAAGTGTTTCTCTATCTCCTCTTTGCAAGAAAAAAGATTGTCTGAGGCTCGATATACCCTATCCTGAGAAAGTAAACTAAAATCTGTCCCCATTAGCTCATCTAAACCACTTATCTCTTGTAACCAAATATGAGTAGCTCGCTCAGAACCAGGAAAAATAAGCCTTCCCGCTATCACTCCTATCGCTACCTCAACTTGTGGCTTACTAAAACCAAGTTGAGTAAGTTTTTGGTCAATTTGAAGAGTCTTGATTGTATGAAAAACAACTGTTTCAGCACCAATAGTCACAGACTCCTCATTCTCTAAACTATTGAGATCAACCGTTTGGTAATCAGGACTAACAGGAGACTCTTCCTTAATTACAGGAAGGCATGAGCTTTGGCGACTAATGATCCTGCGAGCATACTTTTTAGCTAAAATCTCTATTTCTTCAGGATACTCTAATAAAACCTTCTGGCCGGTGATAATCTCTTCGATTCGCTGAGCTAATATTTGCCATTCTTCCTCTGGGAGATTAAAATCTGTTCCCAGATTAAGAATAACCTTTTGTCGAGGTCCTTTTTGGGTTCGCAGAGATTCTACAAGTTTGTAAGTATAATATTGAGTAACATTTTGTTTATTTATGTGGGTAACCTTTCGGATAAACATAATGAAATATAATATCATAGAAGGGTATGTTTTGTCAAGAGGAATTTTGCTTTACCCAAAAGATTTTGACACTACAAACCAATTCTTAAAGTTTTTAAAAAGTTAACATCCTGATATGATTAGACTTACATTTTTAGTAAGGCTAAATTAGTCCCAAATTTACCCTTAATCCCATGAACTTGGGTTAAGT
>JBFLXS010000369.1 GCA_040755795.1 bacterium
TTTTTTTGGATTGACCCCGCCAACATAAAGTTTAAATTTACTTCTCTTTACCCTCAGATCTTACATAAAATGGAGGGAAAAAACATACCCTCCATCTTTTAGTTTATGTCAACAGCCTGTTGAATGTAGAAAGCAGTTCCTTTTACATTCTACATTCACGGTCTGACCCTACTGTTTCCCTACTGTTTCTTATAAGTTGCGGTGGTTAAACAGTTACAATTTTTTTTGTAATTTCTGCTACCCTTTTGCCCAGTGCCTTGCCCGAATTTATTCCATCCGTATCAGGACTGCTAACACAGGCTACGCCATAATGGCCACCTGCACTAATTGGGTCTCCAACTATTATCATCCCATGAATAAGCATTGCTTGAAGTATGGAAAACATAGTTGTTTCTTTACCGCCGGTATGATGTCCTGAGGTAGTAAATGCCGCTCCTATTTTACCTTCTAATTTTCTTCTTATAGCAACACTCTTGTCAAACATCTCCTTTACCTCTGCAGACATACTACCAAAATATACCGGTGAACCAACGATAATTCCATCTGCTGACACTAAGTCTTGATTTGAGGTGTCACTTACCCGTTTTATTTCACCTTCTACTTCGCTAACTTCTTTTACTCCATCAACTATAGCCTCAGCTAACTTTTTAGTGTTATTACTCTTAGAAGAGTAAATAACTAATACCTTTGTCATATTATCTCACCTCCTTTTTTTTGGTAATTGGTAACTGGTGAATGGTAATTAGTTACCAGTTACCATTTAACCAATTACTTACTTTATAATTTCGTGAAGCCCTATAAATTGAACGCTCTTGGATAAAACCTGTTCCTGACAGGTTCAGAAATCGACACTCAAAAATCGAAATGGTCTTCTATCCTCTTATTTTCTGTTTTTGGTCTATAGTCTATGGTCTTTTCTTAGTATCCCATCATACTCATCACCCAGCCTAAAACTGTTTCTGCTTGCATAGTAACAAATCTGGCAATTCGTTCACTGGGCATACTCATTTTAGTATTTACGGCGTTAATTGCCTGGCAAATATCAGTAGGAATATCGCATACTATTTGAACTTCATTCAACAAACCAGTAAGAGTATTGCTACGGTGACGGCTACCTTTATAGTCAATCAATGCCTTAAAAGCATTAATAAGACTGAGCTGAGCTCGAGTCAATGTCCAATCATAATCCTTCATCTTCAATCGTTCTTTGGCAATATTTAATTCTTCTTCTGCCTGATTTAAGTAATCACCTGGTCCTAACATCTTTTTACCCTCCTTCCTTTTGGTAATTGACCAATTACCATTTACTTGCTTTTAATTTCGTGAAGCACCAAAATTATTTGTAAGCGTTCAGCCACAGAGGCACAGAGTTCACAGAGAATTAAGGAAATTAACCACAAATGCACACGAATTAACCTCTGACATCCCATAAATGTAGTGCGAATCGTAACTATTCACCGCAGAGACGCGGAGACACAGAGAAAAAATTAAAATCTATTGGCTATACGCTTAATTCCATCTCTTAGAACAGAAACATTAAAATTGATCAATAAACCTATCCTTTTATTCATCATTTTTAGATAGGTTAAAAGTTGAGCTTCGTGAATCGGAAGTAGTTGCTCGACTGCTTTTAATTCTACGATAACTTTTTCTTCAACTAAAAGATCTATCCGGTATCCACAATTTAATTTAAATCCTTTTTTCTCTGTTCCTCTGCGTCTGTGCGGTGAATAGTTACTGCGAATCTTTCGGTTCGCCTTTTGGCTTGCCAGAAGCGAAGCTAAAGCCTCGTACTACAAATTTTTTGTATTTGTGTTCATTCGTGGTTATATATTCCCTCTGTGTTCTCTGTGACTCTGTGGCTATATCCTAAACGGTTACGATTTTTTATAACTCTTACCCTTTATCATCATTCAACGCTCCTTAACTTTGTGCTATAAATCTTTCTTTTTGTAAAACCATTTTCCCTGCACCAATTAGCCCGGCGTCATCTCCTCGCTGTGCCAGGACAATAGAAATTCGCTTACAAGGTTCTAAATAAGTCCTTTTTGTAACTTCTTCTTTCACATATTGTAATAGTAAATCTCCTATTTGGGCAATCTTGCCACCAATAATTACTAATTGTGGGTTCAACACATTAACGATGGTGACAATCCCAATTCCCAGATACCTGCCCGTTTCTTTCAGAATATAATTTGCCAGACTATCCCCTTTTATGGCAGCTTGATAGACTACCAGTGGCGTAATCCTTTCTAATTGGTTTTGCACCAATTCAGTAATGATAGTCGTTGTCCCTTGTTTTATTGCATAGGTGGTGCGTTTTGTAATCCCTTGCCCTGAGGCATAGGCCTCCATACACCCGTAATTTCCACAACCACACTGCAGTCCATTCGGTTCAACAATGATATGTCCAATCTCACCAGCGGCATCATTTGAGCCGTGAAAAATCTCACCATTGATAATAATTCCACCACCAATGCCAGTGCCTAAGGTTAAACAAACAAGGTGATTCACCTCACGACCGGCACCAAGCCAACTCTCGCCCAATGCGGCTAAATTACCATCATTATCCACATAAGTTGGCAGATGAAATTCCTCTTCAATTGTCTCTTTCAAAGCTACATTTTTCCAGCCCAGATTTGGGGTATCAATAATCACGCCTGTTTTTGTATTAAGAGGACCTGGCGAACCTATCCCAATACCCACTATTTGTTGGAAAGATACTTCTTTAATCACATCATGGATAAGTTCTTTCATCTGCTGGATAACAACTTCATGTCCTTCAGATACCTTTGTAGCGGTATCTTTTTTTTCGATTATTTTGCCTGTTTGGTCAACTACAGCAGCTCTTATATTTGTTCCACCCAGGTCAACAGCAATTACATAATTCATAAGTCTAATCCATCCAGAAAGTCGTTCAGTATCGACTGAGCAAATTTACCGTTATCAAAATTGGTAACTATTCAGCCACAGATGAACACGGATGAAACACTGAAAATTCGTAAATCGTGTCCGTTTTCCGTGTCCGTAATCAGGTTGAAGGCTGAAGGGTTTTTCTCTTTCTAACTTTTATTTTCTATCCTTCTTGATTCTCTGCCACTGGAGGAAATTTCCACTCCCAACCCTCGCCAGTGGGGGACAACCCGCCTTTGACCTCTGTATTTATCCGTGCTAATCCGTGTTAATCAGTGGTTGAATAGTTACTCAAAATTTATTTTTGCCGTCTCTAAATCTCCTTTTGCTTTTTCAATCCGATAGATGGCTAAATCTTTTTCAGTTCCGTTCATAAATAATAACTCCCTGGTTGGAAACATTTTTATAAAAAGGTAATATATCTAAATATTTGTTGTAATTTTGATAATTCTTTTTTATTACAGAGATAATAATTCCATATTCAAGTTCTAAATCAAAAATAGCATCTGTAACCACTCCATAGCATTTACTCAATTCCTCATTATTCAGATCAACCAAAGCCATAATATCAATATCTGATTGGCTATTATAATCACCTCTTGCATGAGAGCCAAATAAAATAACACTTTTCAACCTATTTTTAAATATATTTTCCAGTCTTTTCCTTACTTCTAAAACTATTTTTAATACACTTTTACTTTTTATAGTTGAAATATCTTTCATAATAAATCACCATCAAAATCTGATAATAGTTCAAATTACTTACAATATATCAAATAAAAACTGGGATATGGTAGCCATGTTTAATATTCCCCTGTATATCCACACATTCCGACCCGCGAAAAATTAACCACTGGCAAGAACATATCTTCGCCGCACTCATGTTTTTGAGCGCATTTATCACAAAGCCATCCTTAGAAACACAGAGAAATTCAAAAGTTTATAAATCCGAAATCCCCAGAGAATCTTAGATTAATTCTTTAAATTCTTCGTCTGTAAGTCCCGCATCTTTGATTATGGGTAACCGTTCACGGCTATACATTAGAAGTGTAAACAAGGAGAAATGGAGAAAAGGGAGAATTGGAGAAATGGCTCAAACTTTTTCTTGCTCCACCCTTCAGACATTAATCCTGGTGTCGTGTTGAGTAAGTTTTGCACGGGGCATCATCAGGTTTCGTAACCTGCAAACGGATAA
>JBFLXS010000370.1 GCA_040755795.1 bacterium
ATTGATACCCAAAAAACCAGTAACCCTATCTTTCAACGATTATTTACTTATGACCAATCCGGTAATCTTACACAGGAATATTCAGACGCTACCGGGACGACAGCATTTGCCAATTATACCTATGATAACCTGAATAGACTTACGGGTATAGAGTATACACCCGTAGATTATAAAGATATAATCTATGGATATGATAAAGTAGGAAATCGACTTAGCTCACAGGTGCAAGCTGAGCCAGTCCGCAACTATATCTATACCTCTAATCACCTTAAATCAGATGGTGTCTATAACTATGACTATTATCCTAATGGTAATCTAAAGTCAAAATCTGGTATGGGAGATACTTTTGAATATTACTATGATTATGAGAATAATCTGATAATGATAGGTAAGAATGGATTTGTAGAAGAGCGATATGTATATGATGGAGATGGAAGAAGGGTAGAGAAGATAAAAGGCGAGGATGTTACTATATACCATTATGACCTTTCAGATAGGGTATTATGTGAGATGAAGGGAAAGACAGAGGTTAAACAAACAGTTTCTTTAAAATATAATATTTCTAAGACCGATTATCAATGGATAGAAACTACACAGGCTACCGGTATAACCGGAGATGACCAGACGATATTGTTTAATCTACCATTCAAGTTCAAGTTTTATGGTCAGGAGTATGATAAGGTATATGTCTGTAGTAATGGTTTTTTAAGTTTTACCTCAGATTCTAACAGATATAGGGCAGATAACATTCCTAATTCAGGTGCCCCAAACGCATTAGTCGCACCATTCTGGCGGGATTTAAACCCAAGAAAAGGTGGTAAGATTACTTATGAAAGTAACAGTGAGAGATTTGTAGTGACTTATGATAGTGTCCCCTTATATTCCCCTTCCCAATATTGCCAGACATTCCAGATGATTCTTTACAAGGATGGCACGATTACTTTCCAATATAAGAATTTACAAGGAGTAGATAGTAGAGTAGTAGTCGGCATAGAAAATCAAGCCGGAAATGAAGGAGAGGCGTATGATAGGAATTTACTTGAAAATGGCCTGGCATTAAAAATTCAAGGAGTAACTGGCAAAGAAGCTATTCAAACTGAAGATGTTAAATATGAGTTGCAGGAGACTAACTATCAATGGATAGATACTGAAAGTCCGACCGAGATTACTGGTGATGACGAGAGCAAATGGTTTAATCTGCCATTTACTTTCAGGTATTTTGATAAGAGCTATGATAAGATAAATATTAACAGCAATGGATTCTTGAGTTTTAATGGAGATTATAGTATTAGTGACTCATACTGTCCCACGAATATCCCTGATACGCGGGCACCAAATAGTCTGATAGCGGTTTTCTGGCGTGACCTGAATCCCGCTCGAGGTGGCAAGATTACTTACAAGGATTTAGGGGATAGATTTGTAGTCAGCTGGGAGGATGTGCCATTATACGGTCGGAGTGAAAAAGAGACATTTCAGGTTATACTCCATTACGATGGTCGGATTGTCTTGCAATATAAAACCCTGCAGGGTGTAGATGGGTATGTAAAGGTAGGGATTGAGAATAGTCAAGGGAGAAATGGGGTGGCTATTCCTTTAGCCTCGATTAGGGACGGGAAGGCGTTCGAGTTGAATCTGATTGTCAAGGAGATAAAGTCACCACCAGCCCAGAATGTAACTATCACCAGTAAGACCTCGTATGCCTATGGTAATGGGCAGTTATGTATTAGGGTGGAGGAAAATCCGCTTGGCAGTCCAGCAAAACCATATTACTACCATAATGACCACTTAGGCTCAGCAAGGGTGATTAGTGATAAAGATGGTAAGGTAGTCGAGCAGTATTTCTATTATCCCTTTGGTGGTGGAGGACCTGTTGGCGGACCGACATTTACGGGCAAGGAGCTGGATGAAAGTGGCCTGTTCTACTTCGGCGCAAGATACTATGACCCAGCCTTGGGAAGGTTTATTTCACCGGATCCGGTACAGGTGCCAGGAGATAATCTTTATGTTTATTGCGCAAATAACCCACTCACAAATATAGACCCGAATGGTGAATTTTGGCAATTTATATGGGCAGCATGGAAATTCTATACCGCAGCAAAGACACTTTATAATGTCTATGAAGCATATCAGTATGGTGGATGGGGAGCAGCTTTAATGAGTGCTGGTAGTAGCTGGATGCTTAATCAATTTAGTGCGGGGATAAGTGCAGGGATAAATTTTGGAAAGTGGGGTGGAGCATTAGGAGATGTATTAGAATGGGGAATAGAAGGAGCAATATATGGTGGCGTAAGTTCATTAATGTGTGGTGGAGATTTCTGGGCAGGTGCAAGAGAAGGTGCATACTTGGGTATTGGTTCTGGAATAGCAAATGCTTTATTACCTATTTTAGGTGTAGTACCTACACCAGAGGAAGAAGCAATCATTAGCGATCCAGCAAGTCCTACAGATATTATTGGTGCAGGGAGGATAGTTGTTGGTGGAATAAAGACAGTTCTTGTTGGTGGGGGTAAGGTAATAGGAAAAGGTATAAGTAAAATCGGAACGGAGATTATAGGAAAAGGAGCGGCAAAAGGTGTAACTAAAGCTCAAAGTCCAGCTTGGAAAGAACTTAACACCTTTAGGGGAGGAATTAAAACGTCTGGTAAAGGAAGAAATAAAGAATACTATAAGTGGGACCACACTCATAACCATATTGAGATATATGATAGATACGGTAACCATAAGGGAGTTATGGATCCAATTACTGGTGTGAGAGATTATAGTAAAGTAAGAGCTGGAAGAAATATAAAGGATGAGTTATGATGAATAAAGAAAATTATTATATAAATCTGTTAATTAAAGGTAAAATGAATGAGGAAGATTACAAATTATGTGGGAAAATAGACCTTCTCGATTTATTAGGAAAGGGCAAAATTACTGAAGAAGAGGCATACGACATATTCGAAAATACCACTAAGGATTGGCATGATGGGAAAATAAAAGATATGTATGATGCTGAATTTTTATGTTTCTCTCAAAAGGAATGGACAGGATTTCCCGCTGGTTTATCATCTATTGCAAACTGGCGAAAGAATGGATGGCCTACAAAATGTTATTTCTGTTCAAAGTCTTTGGATACTGATCAATATGGATGGATGGTTTTTGAAGATGATGAAGATGTTGCTCATATTGTCCATATCGATTGTATGCCGACACCAAAGGGTCCTGTACATGGAGGTAAACAAGTGATGGATTTGTTGGAAAGGATTTTAACAGGTGAGATTTCTGAAGATGAAGCATATGAAATCTATAATAATGCTGTGCATGAATTTAGAATGGGGAGATTACCTTCAGAACTTGGAAGTTACTTTGGATTTTCTCTTAAAGAATGGAAGGCTTTCGAGGAGGATGGAGATTTATCCACTATTGCCAATTGGCGAAAGAATGGATGGCCTACAAAGTGTTATTGGTGTTCTAAACATTTAAATACTGATCATGATGAATGGACAATTTATTGGGATGACAAATCCAAAGCTCATATCATTCATGTAAATTGTGAGAAGAAGTAAGGATGTCAGACCTTGATTAATCAAATTCGCAACAAATTCGGGGGACACACAAATTCGGGGGACACAATACTAAATTCGGGGGACACAATACTTAATTTTTATTTTTTTCAATTGCTCTTTGAAAACTAAACATCCCTGGCAATCGTGACCCAAATGTTATGATTGCACCATTCTTCAGGGTTTTGAACCCAAATGCAGGCGGCAAAATTACCTATAAGGATTTAGGGGATAAATTTGTAGTCAGCTGGCAGGATGTGCCATTATATGGTCGGAGTGAAAAAGAGACATTCCAGGTTATACTCCATTACAATAGTCGGATTGTCTTGCAATATAAAAAATTAGTAAGCGTTCAGGTGTAAATAAGGAGAAAAGGGGAAATGGGGAGAAAGGAAAGGAGTAGGGGAATTAGGTAGCAGAAGGTTTCATCAGTTGTCAATGACATTCTAAATAATATGATTTTCTTACTAAAATAAGAATACTTTTTCCCCTTTTCCCTGATTTCTCCATTTCCCCTTCGTTACACCCTGAACGGTTACAAAAATTACAGGG
>JBFLXS010000371.1 GCA_040755795.1 bacterium
AAACGGATTAGGAATTAAATCCCCCTTTCAATTGTAGATAGGAATCAGAAAAAAGAAATATTGCTATATCTTATTGAAAATCAAATGGTTATGCTAAATTTTGCCTTTAAATAGAGAGGAAGTTCCGGTGTAGTATGAAGAGAAAGTTGATTATGGGAAAATAAAAGTTTCCTTTGCTTGATTTGACTTAGCCCGGCAGGATTCCAATAAATAGCAGTGGGGTCATCGGCTAGACCAACAAATGCACTACCCAGGCCTAAAGCCCGTGCTCCGATACCTATCTTCAAGAAAGAATAGGAGGTTTTACCTGCCTTAGCTTCTACTTTTTGTACGCTGAGTAAGCCAAGAAGTATCAGAAATGGTATCTTAAATTTTAACACACTTTCCTTCCTACACATAAATAGAGTTCAGCGGCGGTGGGCTTGTCCACCGTCCACTGTAATAACTTGATAATTCGTAACTATTTAGCCAAGTGAAGTGAAAGGTAAGGAGAGGTGGAGAAAGGAGAGAATTGGAGAAAAGTACAAAATCCCACATCCCAAATTATAAATCACAAACAAATTCCAAATTCAAAATCTATTTGTTTCCCCTGTAGATAATATCAACGGGGTTTAGAGTTTTGGTCATTGGATTTTAGAGTTTGTTTGATTTTTGGTGCTTGTGATTTGGCACTTCTTTTTATTCTCTCCATTTCCCCATCTTCTCCCTTTCTCCTTACTTACACAACTTCAGATGTCTAAAGTGTTACGATAATTCAAGTTGTAATTTTTTGCTCAAATTGCTTAAACTTTTCTCGACACTTTCTCAACGCCAACCTGCGTAGTTTCTTTACACGCTCTTCAAGGTATTCAAGTTCACGCTTGGTAATTTTATATGATTTCTTGTATCGTGCACCAATATATGCTTCCTTCAGAAGCTCAAACAGATGTTTTTCTTTGCCTTTTTCCCGTGGGAAAATCTCGGCGAAATCCGTATCAATTTTTTCCATTCGCTCTGTTAGTTTCTCTAAATCGTGTGTTCTTGGTTTATAGCTGGTAAGGACCAAAGAGGCACCACTGTATAGAGCTTCGGTGGTTTGGTGAAGGTTAAAAGCGGCTTTTTTATACCATCTTTTTTGAAAAGTAGCTTCAAAAACCCAAAAAGATTGCTTCGCATCTGGAAACCAGATTTTATAATCCTCCTTTGCCAGTGCCCTTTTTATTCCTGGGGTAAGCTTCCTTGCTCGTGCCAGTTGAAATCGTCTTGAGTCATAAAGGAGTATGCCTTCCTTTTTGACATCAGCATAGAAGTATCTGCCAACTGCGAGTTGTTCATTGACATGCTCAATATCTTCCCTAATAAGGTTTACTGGTGTATGGATATTGCGTCTGATTTGATTTTCAACTTTATTCCAAATCTTATAATCATCTACTATCTTCTCCTCCTTCACAATCACCATAATGTCAAAGTCACTTTCATAACTCGTGAAATGTTGCTCTTCAGCATCATATCGAAAATCGCGCTCCACGAAGTCTCCACGGGCATAACTGCCAAACAGAATAATCATCTCGACTTTTGCTGCTGCACGAATGATTCCAACGATATCTTCGAGTTCCTCTCGTTTATACTCCGGAAGATGGTTTATGCTTGTTTTCATAATTAATCCTTAATAATTCAGTTAATAACTTCATGTCAATATTTTCACCAAAAAACTCTAACAACTTCAACTCTCCACTTTTTTCTCATCTTACCTTCCCTTCAATTTCTTCATTAGTTAAATTAATTATTGGAATACCCTCTTCTTCTAATATTTTTTGAGTTTCCCAGTAGTTCAAACCAAGTAATTCTGCTGTCTCTCTTAAAGTTATCTTCCTATTCTTGTAAGCAGTAATAACTTCTTGCTTCATTATAGACCCTAATCCCATTGCTATCAATTGTCGTATAGCTGTTGAGACATCCTCATAGTGTCTTTTTGCGTAATAATTAACTTTCTGTAACAGGTCATCATTTAAAACTGTTCTTACTTCTATCATCTTTTGTTCCATTTATCCTTCCTCCCTTATTAAAGATTTATACTTCTCTAAGTTACTCTTAGAAAGCCTCTTATAATAATATAAGTTTTGTAGGTAGCTAACATATTCATCGCTACTCAAAATCTCCTTTTTTACTCTCTCAAATAAGAACTCAGGAGAATTCATTACTCTGAATCCTTCAAGTTTTGCTTTTCTATATAATTCAGTATCGTCAACAAATACATAATGAGCATTTTTATCTTTAGCTAATAAAACTACTTGAGTATCAACTTTTGCAATATTATTAAATTCTTTTTCACTTTCTTTCTTAATTATCTTTTGATCAAACACTCTTTTAATAATTATAGCATCAGAATAACCAGAGATAATACCATCCTCTACACATTCTCTATAAACTCCTTCTGGACAGATTATCTTTCCTTCTATTTCCGTTAGCCACTCAATTACTCCAATTTTTGATAAAGATATCAACATTGAAGTATCAATAACTATTTTCTTCATTAAGTCACCTTTCAATTATACTCCTGCTAATGCACATGATGGAGTAATAACTTCTACTTTAGTAACTACTAATAGCCCAAGAAATATACTTACTATAAAACTGACAAAGTAACAAGGTAATAAATTGACAAATGTAACAAGTTAGCCTTATATCATATTACCATAAGTGAGAAGCACTGTCAATAAAAAAACAGCAATTGGCAATACATACATTTTACTTAATTATTACTAATCTCTTCACAATGGTCTTGTTTGTCCCATCAACAAAATCTACCGTAAAGATATAGATATAAAGTCCACTGGCAATATCTAAAATATCCCATTCAAGTTGACTGTATCTTCCCTGGTCTCCCTTTCCTTTTAGAGTTGTTACCCAATCATAGCTAATATCGTAGATGTCTATGGTTATATCTGCATCCTTTGGTAGATAATATCTGAAGGTGAGCTTATCAACATCTTTAGCCGGATTAGGGTAGCTATAAACGATTATATCTGCGGTTGGCGTATAAATTCCCTCTGAGGCTTTTAATAGATATAATTTATCTGATAAAACTAAAATATCATTAACTCCATCTTTATCTACATCTGAGGTGACTAAATGGGTTATTTTATCATTAGGCAGGAGGGTATAACTCCACAGTTTATTAAGCTCATCATCTAAAACGATAATCTGGTCATCCTGAGAATAAGTAATTATCTCTAAGTGCCCATCACCACTAAGGTCATTAATACATCCTACTGCTATTTTAGAGCTATGATTAAACTGAGTAAGCAGGTTAAGATTACAATCAAGCATTATAACCTTACCAACATCACTCCCAACAACTATTTCCTTCTTACCATCTTGATTAAAATCTGCAATAGCCATCCCTCTTAATCCATAATTGGTTATAAATTCATGGATAATATCACCATTTGCAGGATTAAGGATATACACTCCACCCCAATCATTATTATCATTTAAAATCCAAACGATGATTTCTTCCTCACCATTTCCATCCATATCAGCAATAGCTACATTCGTGCCAGTAGATACAGAGCCAATTTTTTTAACCCATTTCTCATTACATGAGTCATCCAGACAAATTACATAACTATACCAATCACTTGTCCCATTATAAGTTCCAGGCTCAAGGCTAATTTTAGAGGCATAGGATTGAATGGCAACAAAAGAGTCATTAACAGCACCAATTTCAGCGTCTGCACCTAAGGAGTATGTGCCTATTTCTTTAATTTTTTCAGTGATGATACCATCTCCATACTTTATTCTGGACATAACTACCTTACGGATGGTGACACTACCTATCTCATCTACCTTCCCAAGTTGGGTAATAATGGTATTGGTGCCTAAGAAAGATATATTCTTTATCTCATGGCCAAAGTCAAATAGTGAATAAACTTGAGTATTTTTACAATCAATAATTCCAACTACACCTATTTCATTAGCAAATAAGATTTCTAACGGAACTTCCTCTCTATTTAAAGGCAAAATTTAGCATAACCATTTGATTTTCAATAAGATATAGCAATATTTCTTTTTTCTGATTCCTATCTACAATTGAAAGGGGGATTTAATTCCTAA
>JBFLXS010000372.1 GCA_040755795.1 bacterium
GACTGAAAGGAGAAGCCATTATGGGTAATACGAATGGTTCTATTGAAAAGGCTTTGGCAAAGATAAAAGAGTTAGATGCAGAACATTTTTATTTTGTGGACGCAAGGCTAAAATGTCCTCATTGCAGAAGGGAATTTGGTATTGATAGAGAGTATATTGGAATTGTTACTTGTCCCTATTGTGGTAAATATGTTGAGGGATAATTTAGTTATTGAATCCTTAACCGGCAAGAAAGTAATTCCTTTCGATTTTAATGATTCTACAGATAACACACTTTTAGATGTTTTGAAAAATGTGGCGTTAGTAGCAGGCAGGAAGATTAATGAGAAGGGAATAATTAGGGCAAGACCGAATGAGGTGGGAAACGATATTGAGGCTTTTGTAAAGTCATCTATGCAAGATTATAACCTAAATCCCGACATTCCAACAGGTGCAAGTGGAAGAAAGAAGGCAATGGGTTATCCGGATATTATTTTCTATCACAACGGTAGACCTCATTACATGGAGTGTAAAACGTATAACCTTGAAAATATTGGAACGAGCCAACGAAGTTTCTATTTTTCTCCATCAGAGGATTTCAAGGTTGTTTATGACACCCACCATTTTATTATTTCTTATGAGATGTATGTTGCTGATAGAAAAGAGAGCAAGAACGTTTACAAATGTAGGCATTGGAAAATCCTATCCTTAGAATCTCTGTCACTTGATGTCAAATACGAGTTTAACTCAGACAATAAGCGATTATACTCTGGAGAAGATGGGACAATTCTTTTAGCAGAAGGGAAAGTATAAAAAGCGGATAATAATTTAAAGAAACCGCGTATAACCAATCACTGCACGCGACCAAAAAGCTGACGCTTTTTGGCGGGTGAGTTCTATCGTTGGATGGGGGAGAGGAAGAGCTTTTTCCCTATGCTTCTATCATATAGAAATGAATCTACAAAAAATTATTTTCTTAAATAAAATTTTATTTATATCGGTTATAGTTCTCATTATTTATTTGGGGATAAGTGCCATTCTGATTTTTACGGCAAATGATGAGTATCTAAAAACTTCTATGCCAGATAAGGGGATTGCTTCAATTAAATGTCCCCCTTCTCATCCTTCTCAACCACTTTCTTATTATGAAAGACTAAGTTCTGGAAGGCTTTTTGGCACACCTGTTTCTACCGCGCCAGTTATTACTTCTTCCCCTTCTAAAGTTGAAGAACCCACAAAAGAAAAACCGGCTGTTACCGCTGAACCAGAGATAACATTTCAATTGATAGGTATTACCTGGGGAGAGGAAGGAGCCAATGCCTTAATTAAAAGTTCCATGGAGCCACAATCTCAATTAGTTAGTATTGGGGATAAAATTAGTGGTTATGAGGTCGTGGAGATTACCAGAGAAACCGTTATTTTGAAAAAGGACAAAGAAAAGAAAGTAGTGGAGTTAGAATATTAAGTATTATGTCCTGGAAGTTGATAGAAAAGACTAAGAAATTATTAGACCAGGAGACTGGCGCTTATTACAAGAATAGAAGAGCTGTAGCGGTAGTATTAGTTTATCCGAATACCTATTATCTTGGGATGTCCAACCTCGGATTTCAAACTATCTATCAATTATTGAATAAAAGGGATGATACCTGGTGTGAGCGGAGTTTTAAACCAGAGAAAGAGGAATTGGGGGAGTTTCTGAAGTCAAAAACAACTCTATTTAGTCTTGAGTCTCAAAGACCACTAAATGAGTTTGACATTATTGCTTTTAGTCTCCCTTTTGAATTAGACTATTTTAATATCCTGCCGATATTAGACCTGGCAAAAATCCCATTGTTGTCCAGAGATAGAGACAAATCTTACCCTTTAATCATTGCTGGTGGAACTGCGGTTACAGCTAACCCAAAACCACTATCTTCATTTATTGATATATTTATAATCGGAGAAGGCGAAGAGGTAGTAAATGAAGTTGTTGATTCTTATTTACTTTCAAGACATTTACCAAAGGAGAAGATACTTTTTAATTTAAATCAAATCCCTGGGGTTTATGTTCCATCCCCTGGTCAAAAGGAGTTTAGCAAAAGACACATTCCTTTCTTAGACCTCTATCCAACGAGCTCCTGCATCATAACTAAAAACACTGAATTTAGTAATATGTTCCTCATTGAATTGACCAGAGGTTGTCCCCAAATGTGTAAATTTTGTCTTGCCAGCCATTTGTATAAACCATTTCGATATAGAAGCCTGAATGTTATTCTTAGCCAGGTAGAAGAAGGATTAAAATATACTAAAAGGCTCGGATTGGTTGGTGGGGCAATATCCAATCATCCTGATTTACAGGAAATATGCCAGAAGATAAAAGAACTTGGCGGTGAAGTATCTTTATCTTCACTCAGAATTCAGGCAATCACTAAAGAATTACTAAAAACTCTGAATCAAAAAACTATAACCATCGCTCCAGAGGCAGGCTCACCAGGGCTTCGCCAACTAATTAATAAACCTATATCAGATGAGAAAATCCTGGAGAAAATAGAATTACTGAATAGCCATCTCCCTCTTACCCTTAAGTTATACTTTATGCTTGGCATTCCAACAGAGACTCAAGAAGATATTAAGGCATTAATTACCTTAATTTCCAATATTAAAGCCCGTTTCAAAGGACGATTAGTCATCAGTATCAATCCATTTATTCCTAAACTTAACACACCATTTCAAGGTATGGAGATGATTGATAAGGATAGTTTTAATTCAAAATTAAAGAATATCAGGAAAAACCTGCAAAGGATAGAAATAATCAGTGAAAGTATAAAAAGTTCATTAATTCAGTGGCATCTTTCGGTTGGAGATGAGAAAATGGGAGAATTAATTTATTTGTCGAGATGATTCATTGTAACCGTTCAGGTGGTAATTTACCGCAGAGACGCAAGAGTTTACAGAGAAGATATGGAAATAAATCAGATAACAGAAAAGATTATTGGTGTAGCCATTGAAATACATAGGACCTGCTTGCCGAGTGTTCAGCCGGCAAGCCAGATTTGTTAATCCATCCCTGATTTTCATCAGGGCAAGTTTAATGTTGTTGGACTCAAGAGCTTGCACTGATGAAAATCAGGGATGTTAAGCCTATCGTCCATAAATTTTAATTTTCTTCTCTGCGTCTCTGTGTTTCTGCGGTGAACGGTTACGATTCATTTAAGCCCCTTCTTTTAGTTTCCCATCAACTAATTTAAGTCTCCTATCGGCTCTTTTAGCTAACTCGTCATTATGAGTAACCATAATCAGGGTATGATTTTTTTCTCTTATAAGTTTTTCAAGAAGGCTATAGACTTCTTGAGCTGTGTGCCAATCTAAATTCCCGGTTGGTTCATCGGCTAAAATCAGTTGAGGATTATTTATTAAAGCACGGACTATGGCGACTCGTTGTGCCTCGCCACAGGATAGTTGACCAGGTTTATGGTTTTTTCTTTCGCCTAACCCAACTTCTTCTAAAAGCAATTCTGCCTCTTTTTTTATTTTACCTTGTTGCCGTCGAGCAATTAAACCCGGTAACATTACATTTTCCAGGGCACTAAATTCAGGCAGGAGATGATGGAACTGAAAGACGAATCCCATCGATTCGTTCCTGAATCTTGCCAGTCTACTCAATTGGGCAATATCTTCCCCTTCAAAGCGAATCTCTCCTTCATCCGGTTTATCCAGTGTGCCTAAGAGATTAAGCAAGGTGCTTTTGCCCACGCCAGAGGCACCAACGATAACCACAATCTCCCCTTTTTTTACCTCTAAATTTAAGCCGCAAAGCACATGAATCTCTATTTTACCACTTATGTATGATTTATAAACATCAATCGCCTTAAGTATCATCCTATCCTTTTAACCTCTTAACCTTTTTCTTCCCTTCTCTGTTTCTTTACTGACTACTATCTACTTCCTACTCATACCTCAATGCCTCGATTGGTTTTAATGAATTAGCATATCTTGCCGGATAAATTGCCGAAAGCAGACTTAAAATAATCGCAGATAAACTTATAAGTCCAACATCGTTCCATCTTATATGGATGGGAATAGAACTAAGATAATAGACATCACCCGGTAGTTTAATAAATTGATATTTTGCTAAT
>JBFLXS010000373.1 GCA_040755795.1 bacterium
GGAGGGATGAGGGATGAGGGAAGACTCAATTCCATTGTCTGATTCGGTAAAAGGCCGGGTGTAAGGTCTAATGTGTAAGGTGGTAATGGTTTTTTGTCCGGGTCTATTACCTTAACAACCACTTTTGCAGCACTTTTTAATTTCTCATTTTTAATTTTACATTTTACAGTTATCGTTCCACCTGGTTTAGTCTCTGGCATCTCATCCCTCATCCCTAATCCCTGCTCCCTAAACTTTGCCCAGGTGATTAAATCACGAATCAGATTGGTTTCATCTGTTGACCAGTGTGAATGCCCATAACCCCAATCTGTATACAAGGTACAGGCTACCACATACCCTTTGCCGTATTTATACATGATTAACATTGGCTGTTGATTTTTTACTCTACGCAATATTATCTTCGCATCGCCCCATTGTGTAAAATATCCATCTGCATTAGCATCAAGGTTAGCCGAGTCCTGCCCTGCCATGATTGGATGATACTCATCGATATAACCTGCATTTTTCCAGCAAGACTGGTCTTCATTTGCCCCATAACCGGTAACAGTTCCTGGCAAAAACTCAAATTCGTAGCCATACTTCTGCGTAAAACATACTACTACACCCCCTTCTTCAACATATTTGCGTAACCTCCATTCCAATATTTCAGAAGTATCTACGCCGCTTAACCCATAGCTCGGAATAACCAGTACCTTGAAATCCTGTAACTTTCTCTGGAGTTCAGGCTTTAGCCTTTCATTTTTAGTAAGGAGAGATGGAGAATAGGGAGAAAAGGAGAGAATTCTTTTAATATTTTTCTCCATTTCCTTCTTTCTCCCTTTCTCCTTTATTTCTGTCGGTAAAGGCTCAAAATCTCTATCGATAAACCAGACAGGCTCTTTAAATCGGCCTAACAGATGCGCCACTCCATCTACAAAACCATTCAAATACACCCCAACCTCTGCCTCTGAATCTATCTTTGCCGGTGTTGGGTATCTTGGGTCTGAAATATCATAGGATTCATCCGGATGGTCAGTGACTATGTTCTGACCATTGGCATATTGAATGGCAGATAATTTTAAGCCAGGCACTGAGACTGTTATCTGATGAATTAAATTATCATCTGGTATTAATTCCTCACCTGAGGTAACTACGAAAGAGGTGCTTGCTTGACTATCTGCAGGTAAATCTAATGTATCTGCGGGATATTGAGTAATAGAAAGGCAGCCTGATTCTTTAATCAACTTCATCTCAATATTAGCCGTAAATGATTTATTCTTTGCCTTGTTAGTAATAGTGATGTAGTGGGTATGTGATTCATAAGGTTCTGTAAAATTCTGCCAGGCAGGATGAATGGAGACAAAGATAGGCGGGACTATCTCAAACGACCTGCGATAAGGTGATTGTTTCAAATCATGTCCTGGTGTATTAGCATTATCCTTTGCCTCAATAGACCAGGTATACTCTCCATAATCTAACTTATTAACTGCTGATGCCTGATGGAAAGTTCCTTGAGGAGTATTCAATACAATAGTTGAATTATCAATCCCAGAGGCATAGCCATTAATTGGTGGGTCAAAAAGCGTAGCAGAGATATTGACCGTATAAGGTATTTCCTCAGCAATAATCACCTCACCATCTGCTGGTGTAGTAGCAGTTACCTCCGGCTCCTCGGTGTCAATTAAAAAGAACTGATAGCCTGATATTGGAACATCGATAGTTTCTATAATATCTTCATTACAATCAGCACTGGCTATCTTTACCTGCATTTGTGTTTTATCCTCAAAATAAAGCTTTGCACTACCGTCAGTCCCCTTGGGAATATTCAAGATTACAGAGAAGTTCTTACCCGAGCCTGCTAAAGATATTGGGTGTGGAGAAGAAAAAGCACCGTTACCTTTAATAAATAGTGTTGGTGCTGAAGGTAAAGACTCGGATAAGGTAATAGAGATAGATATTGCCCCTTCTCTAACCGGTGATTCCGGGGATATACTAAATTTAGCTGTGATAGGTGATTGAGAAAATGTTTCCTCCAAAATCTCTTTCTTTATCCCAATATTTTTAGGTAAATCCAGATGCCATACGGGTAAGGGAATACCTAAACTACTTACTTTTTTAATTACCGAGTCCAGGGCATGTTTTAAAACACCCTTTGCCGAATCATAAGAAACGACTAAATCCCCACCAAATATCCTATCCTCTGCTATATGAAAATAGTTCACATTTGAATTTAAGTTATTCTCCCAGAATAATTCCTCCATAAAATTACTGCCTTTAGTTTGCTGTTGCTCTACTGCGGGAAAGTAAGGGTTGGGAAGAAGAGTATTTTCAATAAGTTTCTTGAGCCACTCTGGACAATGATAAGCCCACTCACCTAAAAAACTCCCTTTATTCGGTGTCCCAAGCATGATGATTTGACCTACATCATTGCCATAGCGGGGGATGCCGGTGATGGTGATTTCTTTTGGCTTATCAGAATTAGCAGGAAGATATGTATACTTCATTTCAGATTCATGTTGATTCCCATACATCATCGTATAAAGTTCAGCTACTAAACCACCTCGTGAATGGGCTATTATATCTACTTTCTCAGCATCTGTTTGTTCCTTAATCTTATCAATGATCTTTTTAAGTTGCTTGATATCCTCCTGTATTAATCCTTGTCCTTTAAGAGGAAAATCTCCACCCAATTCAGGAAAATCAGCTAAGGTGAACACATCAAATCCTGCATTTTGTAATGTCTTTTTTAAACAACCTGTTTCCCACATCTCTGAGGTATCATTAGTTCCATGAACTAAAAGCACAGGATTCTTAGCAAAGGCTGGAGTTAACCAAAATAAACTGCCTACTAACCCTAAAATAATGGCTCTTTTTAACATAATTTTCACCTCCAACAGAGTAAATTAAACCTAAAACTCAAACTCACTATCAGGTATACCTGTATTTATCTGAATATTACTTAAAGTATATTCTTCTGTTGTTTGTTCAGGTCTAAATTTAGGGATAGGGAATTTAGTCAAAATAAATTTTGTTGGTATCCAAATATTATTAATTAATTGAAACATTTGACTTTCTCTTCGAGAACATATTTGTTGATTATCCATATCACATTTATCAATTTTTATAATTACTCCTTTATTATAATCTATAAATATTTCCATTCTAATTCCATGCTCTGGATAATTATATTCATCCTCCGGATTACTTTTTTTCGGAACAGCTTCAATCACCCAGATATCAATTTCAGGATTAGAGATAACCTTACTATCAAACTTAGTAATTAACTCATCCAACCGCCAGTAGAAATCAAACCTATCCGGGTCTAAAAGGGTATACCAGGGAAGGTTATAATTCCCAACAGGTGTATCTTTAGTCACCGGACCTCCCCATCCTGTTCCCATCCTCCTATATTCAACATTATTCTTTTTAACCACTGTAAGCAGTTCTTTTGGAGGTAACCATTTAAGTTTATCCGGTGCTTTAAAGAAAAACTTCTCGTCCTGGATAATCAAATCACCGATTATTCCTAACATCTGTTTAAGTAAATCTATATCTCCCATATTTTCAGGGATTCTTACTTTCATCTGATAATCCGCCTTCAAATCTTGTATCTTCTGGTAATTCTCCTTGACCTTATCCAGTAATGCCTGGACAGTAGGTGTGCCGATTTGTTTTGGTCTAAGTTGTAGATTTTTCTTTTTAACCACCTGTTCCTGCTTAGTCTTTTGCTCCTTAGCTTTTAGCCATGGCCATTGCCATTCTATACCCTGGGCTATAGTGCTACTGCATAGCAAGACACACATCACCGCAATACTACACATTATCTTCTTAATCCCTGTCCCTCTTGAATTTCCCTTTAAACTTCTTTTACCCATTTTAAATCTACCTCCTTAATTTTGGTAATTGGTAACTGGTGAATGGTAATTAGTTACCAATTAACCCATTACTTTTACTTAGTTTTAATTTCGTGAAGCCCTATTTAATTTTTGTAACCGTTCAGGGCTATACATTAGAAGTGTAAACAAGGAGAAATGGGGAAAAAGGAGAATTGGAGAAATGGCTCAAACTTTTTCTTGCTCCACCCTTCGGACATCAATCCTGGAGTCTG
>JBFLXS010000374.1 GCA_040755795.1 bacterium
TCTTTGCGAGAGAAAATTTCTATTTAGTTTTTACCACTGATAACTGAGGGATTACCGGCTGAACTCAGGACGAAATTATTTAACCAATTACCAGTTACCAATTACCAGTTACCAGTTACCAATTATCCGTTTGCAGGTTATGAAAATCTGATGATACGCCGTGCAAAACTTACTCAACACGACACTATGTATTACAATGATTGCATCAATAATCTTTTCTGTTATCTGATTTATTTCTCTGTTCCTCTGCGTCTCTGCGGTAAATTACCACCTGAACGGTTACGAAAAAGTCAATCTGCTTTTTTTGCCTGATAAAATTTCCTTACTTGTTCTAAATTATAAGCAATCTGGGATTTAGGGAGTGAATTCAGGAATAATCTACCGTAGCCTTTTGTTTTAACTCTTGGGTCAAGGATAGCCACGACGCCAATATCATTTTTTCTTCGAATAAGTCTGCCAAAGCCCTGTCTGGTTTGAATGATTGCCTGTGGGACCTGATATGCCCAGAATGGATCAATTCCTTTTTCCCGTAAATATTCCATTTTTGCCTCGATAATGGGGTCATCCGGGACGGCAAAGGGCAATTTTGTAATCACCACACATTCTAAATCCTGACCAGGCACATCCACACCTTCCCAGAAGGTATTAGTTCCCCAGAGCACTGAGTTTTGATTTGATTTGAACTCTTCAATCATCCGTTGAGATGAGAATTCACCTTGCTTAAGATGATTAAAATCAGCAAATTTCTGCTCAATCTCATCAGATATTTTCCTTAACATTGCATAACTGGTGAAAAGCACAAATGTCCTACCTTGCATAATCTCCAAAAGTCCCTCGATTATCTTCCCTACATCATTATGATATTGAGCAGGTTCCAACTTGGGGTCTGCAATACCTGCGGGTAAGAAAAGAAGGACTTGCGATTGGAAATCAAAAGGGGACGAAAGTTGTAACTCATCACATTTATCACACCCTAATCGACTTTTGACAAACTCAAATGAATTGTTTGTAGTTAGAGTAGCCGATGTTAGAATTACTGTTCCAATGGAATCAAAGACAGCGTCTTTTAAACTTTCAGCAATATTAATCGGATTGGCGTGAAGGACTATTTTTATAAATCTATGTTTTTGAATAAGTTCAAGCCAATAAACATAATCTTCGGCTTGTTGACCAATAATAAGTTCTAAGGCATCTTTTATTGCCTGGGCTCGGGTTTGAAAGGCAAAAACCTCTAATTGGACTTCCGCATCCGTGATTTTCTCCTTTAATTTACCGAGATTGTAGATTAAAGATTCTAAAGGTTGGGTTAAAGGATTATCAATAAAATTTGCCTGCCTGAGCCTGACAACGAAGTTCAGTTCCTGTGAAGGAAATTTCAATAATATATTTGAGAAGAATTCATCCGCCGCATTTTTGACCTCAATCAGGGTTTTTTCTATCTTTTCTTTTATCTGGTCATTACCTTTGATTCGGGCTAAAATTCCCTTACCCGTGGTGGGATTATAAATAGAATCAAGCAAGAATTTAATTTGAGAATTTGAGACTTCGGCACCTAAGTAATTTGTGGCGACATCTTCTAAGTTATGCGCCTCATCAAACACAACGGCATCAAACTGCGGTAAAACCTGGTCGGCTGAGGCTATATTCGCAAAGAATAAATGGTGGTTGACAATCAGGATTTGAGAAGAGTATTGTTTTTTCCTGGCTTTATAATAATAACAATCATTAAAATGAAGACATTTTTTGCCCAGACACAGGTCAGGTTCCCGACAAAGCTTATTCCAGATTGCCGGGCTGGGTTCAAAAATCAACTCAGATTTTAACCCGGTTTGGGTTTTCTTTTGCCACTCGGATATCTTTTTAAATTCTTTGACCTCTTCTTTAGTTTCAAACAACCCCTGAGTTTGGGTCTGGAAGGCACGGCGAAGGCAAAGGTAATTATTGCTTCCAACACACAAGGCAAAGGAAAAATTGACGGTTAATATCTTTTTTAAAAAAGGTAAGTCTTGAGTGATGAGTTGTTGCTGAAGGGTTTTTGTATAAGTAGAAATAACAATTCGTTTATCCTCAGCAGTTGCCCAATAAATAAAAGGGACTAAATAGGCTAAACTTTTACCTGTGCCGGTTCCCGCCTCAACAAGCAGATGATTTTTGTTAGAAATAGCGGAGTCAATTCTTTTGCTCATCTCAATTTGTTGAGGTCGGTATTCATAGGTTTTAAGGTGATTAGCAATTATTCCATTTTGTCCAAATATTTTACTATAATCTTGCATTTTCGTTAATAACTACATAAGCGTTTAGCCACAGAGGCACAGAGTTCACAGAGAATTAAGGAAATTAGTCACATAAGGACACGGATTAACCTGTGATATCCCATCATAAATGTAGTGCAAACCTTTAGGTTTTTCACCGAGAATTGCTGTTCCCTGCAAGAGTGCGTGTAAAATTTATGGGTAACTATTTAGCCATCTGAAGTAACGGTTAAATCAATTGAAAATCACAAAATTCCAAATCACAAATACCAAATTACAAATAAATTTCAATGACCAAAATTCAAAATTCCAAACAATACAAAAAGAAGATTTTTACTTCAATTATTTAAAAATCTAAATAAATTCCTCTCGTTCTCATATAATCTTTGGAATTTGAAACTTATTTGGAAATTGGAATTTGGAATTTATTTGAGATTTGGTGCTTGGAATTTGTAATTTTCGCATTGAATTTCGTCTATTTCTTTATATCGGCAAAAAGATAAATATTCCTCAATATTTTTTACCTACAAATTTCCCTGCAAAAGTTTGTTGACAAATTCTTAAAGATATGATAATATTTATTACTCTAAACTAAAACCTTTGAAAGGATGTCAGAAATGGGTAGTGTTGTAAAAAAACGAAGAAAAAAAATACGAAAACATAAGTATAAAAAATTACTTAAGAGAACAAAACATATACGAAAGAAGTAGTTAATCGATTATTTCACGGATTAACATAAAACACTCTACTGCCCGTTTACCTACTTCTAACCCACGTTTTTGGGCATAGGTAGTGACGGCTTCGATTGAGCGGGGGTGTGGAAATTGGCGTAACTCACTTTTGTATGCCTTCATCGCCTGGATTTTAAGATGCAAAACATCTGAAATATCAACAAACACATTAGGTAAAAATTGGTTTGTAAGAATAGGTGCATTCCATTCTGAAGAAGAAGGTGTTTCGTAAATAAACACTTTCTTGATGGAACTTTTTAGCCCAGGGCGAACCGCAACCATAGTTGATTCAAATACTAACCGATGGTCTTTATTCACATCCCCCCAATGATGTGTATAGATAATTTCAGGGGAAAGTCTGACAATACATTCCTCAATAGGTTGATTTATCTCCGGGTGGGCAATGGTATCCAATCTCATATCCGGTAGGTTAAAGAAAAATATCTCTTTGACTCCTAAAATCTTAGCCGCTTTTAAACTCTCCTTTTTCTTCTGTTCGATTAATTTAGCTGATGAGATTTTATCCATCGTATGACGGTATTGAGTTGTTACCCCTTCAGTAAGCATACAGACATACACCTCATCCCCTCTCATCGCATGTTTGAGCATTGTTCCACCAACGCCATATACTTCATCATCCGGATGTGCCGCAATAACCAATACCTTCAAAATTAAACCCCCTAACTCTACTTTAAATCCCAATCAGGAACTCTTCTGCTGGGAATTTTATTTAAAATCTGATTCACTCTTGACTTTAATGCCGATATTGATTTTCTTTTTAATCTTAATTCAAGCGAAGAAATCAGTTCCATTTGAGTTAGTTGAACATTTAGCAAATAATTCGTTAATTGATTTAATGAAACTCCTTGATATTTAGATTCCCTTTCCAATCTTTTTTTCATCTCTACTGGTATTCTTAATGTAACAACCTGTATTTTATTCATGATTTATCCTCCATTGTTTATATAGCACCTATTAATCGAAATTTGACATAGAATTCTCTAATCCTCTAATTCACTAATCTCTAATTCGCTATAGTAAGTTAGCATCACTTATCCATTCGTAACACTTTAGCCCTCTGAAATTTGTGTAAGTAAGGA
>JBFLXS010000375.1 GCA_040755795.1 bacterium
AGTAATCGGAGATAACAGGTCATTGTTTTCTCTTCACCGATAACCTGATAACCGATAACTTTCTAAACATAGCAAAGCAAACTTAACAAAGCAATAGGTTGTTCACCACCTTATTTTCCTTCCTTTGAGTCCTTTGCGAAATCTTCCTTTGCGCTCTTTGCGATTAAATCTTTATACCTTTAAAAAACTTGAACATCAAGTTTTAGCAAATAATGCAGAATTAAAGCAAATAAAATATATCAACCACAAATTTGTGGTTATGTGTTTCTTTATTTTACAATCTCCACTATCCCTTTAGTTCCATCAACCCTTAAATATTGGCCTGTTTTAATCAATCGAGTTCCAAAGCCTGTGCCTACCACCGCAGGCAAGCCGTATTCCCTGCAGACAATGGCGGCATGACTCATCATCCCACCAACATTAGCCACTACACCTTTTATCCTGGCAAACACAGGCGTCCAGGATGGTGTAGTAATTGGGCAGACCATTATCTCGTCTTCCTGAACATCAGGCAGGTCATCGGTTGAAAGCACTATTCTGGCAATTCCTTCAACTACCCCCGGTGAAGCAGGGTGCCCTCTCAGCAATGCTCCCTCTTTTTGCTCCCCACTCATAGCCTCAAGCCAGGCGTCTATCTTTTCTGAAACAATCCCCCAGAGCATAATGGTAAATGGTTCGGTAATCTTCTCCGGTGGTGGTCCTAAGGCAGGAACAGGCTGCCACCTTTCAAGTGCCTTGATTATTCCCTTCCTCTTTGAGATTATCTTTGGCCAATATTGAGGACCTTTTGGTTTAGAACCAATCCCCCAGGATGAATATAGGTCATAGAGGGCTTGTGAGACTTCATATCTGTTTAAATAAAATATATTATCTTCTTGCGCAAAGAAGCCCCTTTTTGCCAAAATCTTTCCTACCTCACGCATCTTATTCCAGAAGATAGTATGGTGCCAGTGCTCAACATAAAAATTATGCTCCTCAACATAACTAAATACCGTTTTAGCCAGAGAGAATTTTTCCAGGAAAGCCTTTTTATCCTCATTGCTTCTTAACAACGAAAAATACCCCTCTTTTAGTTTCTCTCCTTCTTCTACTATTTTTTCTGTTTCCCTCTCTATATTTTCTCCAGCCTGTAATTTCTTGACATATCCAGCAACGGCTGAAAAGGGAATAGATAAATCATCTATCCAACTTCGGGGTGTATGATAGAACCCTGTGCCAGAGTTGAAATAGAACCAGGGGTCTTTAATCTCTTCCAAACTGTTTAACCATTGTTTACCTGAGTCAGTCCTTTGCAATCTTTCGATGATTGCCTCAGGTATTTGTCCTTCAAGAAATATCTCGGATAGATTGAGTTCTACTGCTAATTTAGATAATCTTCTCAATTCATTATCTGGTCGAAATAAAATAACATCTATACCCGCCACCATCTTAGTAATCGTCTGGTCTGAAATATCAGGGAAAACACCTTTCATAAAGCAAGAAAAATCAAGAAAAGCGGCATACCCTAAATTTAAGAACTCAAAGTGGTATTCCCAGATTTTAGTCATACTTTCTATGAGTTGGTTATAGGCAGAAAGAAGGGAAAATCCGGTGGAAATGCCAACCGCATCGGTTATCTTCTGGAGGTCTTCTTTTTCGGGTAAATCAGGAATGGCGATTGATTTTAATCCTTCTATTTCTCTGGTTACCTTTTCCTTCCATTTAGCATAAAGGCTATCCCAATTTTGATAATAAAACCCTGCCCGCTGACTAAAATCCTTTAGCCTTTCTGTTATCTCCTCGGGGTCATCAACCGTTAAAGGACTTAGATATATGAAGCCATTAAGTAACCTTATATCTATGCCCAGTGCGGGTGGGATAAGCCAAACACGGGTGTTATAACGACCCAGAGCAGATATAGCACTTTCTGCGGTAAAGATGTCAAAGGGATAGAGTGGGGTTGTCCAATGCATCGTATCGCAAAACCAAAATCTCTCTTCTTCAAGTTCTTTACGCTCTTCACTAAACAAGAGATAGTAAGGATACATTTCCTTCCATCCGTTTGCACCCTCTGGTGTTTCAATTTCAAAAGGGCTGGGAAAAACTTTTTTCACTGACATCGTTTTTTTACCTCCTGAAAAATAGTTTTTAGCCACATTTTTGCCTTTAAATAGAGGGGAAGTTCCGTTACATAGACTACCAGACACATAGATACCCACACACCAGTTTAATTTTCGATTTTTTCAATCCGCCATCTGTATCTCTTATCCTCTTAACTTCTTATCTTCTCATCTTCTCCTAATTTGCTAATCTCTAATTTTCTTAATTTTCCTTCAACATCTTTTTTATCTTCTCTTTGCCAAGGAGATGTATAAGATCTTTCAATAAATTCTCTTCGCCAATGGTACGGATTACCTCTTTTTCCCCAATGTTGCGAATTACCTCTTTTTCCCCAATGCTGCGAATTACCTCTTTTTCCCCAATGCTGCGAATTACCTCTTTTTCCCCAATGCTACGAATTACCTTCTTTTCCCCAATGCTACGAATTACCTTCTCCTCTCCAATCCCTTCCACAAATTTGTCAATCCCTACTATATCGACAAGCTCTCTCATTATATCTGGTCTGTCGGCTAATGTCTTCGGCATTAATTTTACCTCCTCTTCTCCCAGACTCCGAAGTAACCTCTCCTTACCAATACCCTGGATAAACTTATCAACTCCAACTATATCTGCCAGTTCACCAATTATATCTGGTCTATCTGCTAATGTCTGCGGCATCAATTTCACCTCCTCCTTGAATTCCTCAGGATGTAAATATAATCCTGTTTCGAACAACTCTAATAAATCTAACTTTGATACACTATCTCCTTTACTACCTATCTCCTTGACTAACTCCTTAATCTTATCCCCGGATGTAAAAAGTATCAATCCATAATTCTCATTTATCATTTCTAATTTATCAAGTTGGATTAAATAAAAATTAAACCCAAAATCTGCAAAGTAAAACCCATCCTTTATCATGGCCAGTTCATGACCATTCCTGCGAATGTAAGATTCTATCCCCTTGATACCTCCTGAGATAAAGGCATACACATTTATTTGCCTTCGCCACTGTATCCCTTCTTTAATCTTAAACAATAGCACATAAGCAAATAATCGGTCAAAATCATTCCCAGTGAATCTATCCCCGGGTGATTTATATTCAATAACATTATAATCAGTAAATGATTGGAATACAAGGGGTAAAGATTTAACATCTGCATCCTTGCCCTTTCTAATGACCACAATATCTATCCTTAATGGCATTTTGCCAACTTCAACCTCAGTTTCAACCGTAAACCCTTTAGGTTCGAGTAGATATTTTAATATATTTGAGAAATACGGATGCCATTTCTTCTTCATCATCTATAAGTATATACTAAACTTCTCTCTTTGTCAATAAATTTTTAGGAGGTTCTTAAATTTTTGACTTTTGACATTTGAGTTTTGAGTTAATATTGTTCAGTCTGATGGACAAGGCTGAACGGTTACCTTTTATGTGCTCTAATTTATTTCTATGTCTTCTCTGCGAACTCTTGCGTCTCTGCGGTAAATTACCACCTGAACGGTTACGAATTTTATTTGACATCTATTGCTATATTTGATATAATCTTATTTAATGAAACGAGTAGTGATTATTCTGACAATATTACTTCTATTGGCGAAGGAATCCACTGCCTCGTTAAGTGATTTCCTTAATTCCGGGAGTGCGACTCAAATCAGTGGGACAGTCACATCAATTATTGATGGAGATACCATTAAGGTTGAAATGTCTGGCACGGAAACTAAGGTTCGATTATTAAGTATTGACACTCCAGAACTTATGAATGAGCCTTTTGCTCAAACCGCAAAAGATTTTGCCTCTCAAACATTATTAAGTCAACCCATCCAATTATTTTATTCTAAAAACCCCACTCAACAATGGGATGACTATGGTAGATTGTTAGCGGTTGTGGTTAAGGATGACGAGATATTCAATCTTAAACTCCTTGAACAAGGGTTAGCCGTTCGGATGTTTATCTTTAACGATATTATCAAATTCCCTGCATGGGAAGAT
>JBFLXS010000376.1 GCA_040755795.1 bacterium
TATTTCTTTTGGGCAAGTCTCCTTGCCTCTTTCTTAGTAAGAATAACACAAGGAAGCTGGAAATTCAAGCAAAATTTTCATCCTCCTTTGTGCCCCGCAGGGGCATGACGGTTTCTCCTGAAAATAAGGAAGTAGAAAGTAGAGAGTAGAAAGTAGAAAGTAAAGAAAACATCACTTCTCACGCCTATGTCCTTACCTTCCACCTTCTATTTCCTACCACTATTTTCATCCTCATTTGTGAACCGCAGGTTTATGCCCGGTTTCCTCTGAAAATAGTTTTTTCACGCAAAGGACGCAAAGGTAAATTTTTCCTTTCTTCTCCTTTGCGTTCTTTGCGTGCTTGGCGTGAAACTTCCTTTCCTCAAAGAACACAAAGGTTACAAAGTTCTTTCGTTTACCCAGAACACCTGGTGCGAGAGGCGGGAGTTGAACCCGCAAGGGGAATCCCCACTGGATCCTAAGTCCAGCGCGTCTGCCAGTTTCCGCCACTCTCGCTTTTACTATATTTTAATAATACCATACCAGGCGATTTTTGTCAATCCTCTTTTTGAATGGACAGCAATTCTAATTATAAATTTACTTGCAATATTTAAAACTATACTGTATAATGAAGTAGAAATGGAGATTATCGTTGTTGGCGCAAATCATAAAACTATGCCCATCGAATTGCGGGAAAAACTCGCTATCCCGCAAACAAAACTTATAGAAGCATTAAAATCACTCAATCAATCTATCAAAGAAAGGGTGATTTTATCTACCTGCAATCGGATAGAAGTATATGCGGCTACGAGTTATGTAAAAGAGGCAAAGATAAAGATAATAAATTTCTTGCATCAATACTATCAGGCGAATTTGGAAAATTATCTCTATGTTCATCAAGACAAAGAGGCAATAAGGCATTTATTCGATGTTGCCGCAAGTTTAGATTCGATGATTATTGGTGAGCCGCAAATTTTAGGACAGGTTAAGGAATCTTATGAACAGGCGTTTAAAATTAATGTTACCGATACTTATCTGGATAATTTATTCCAGAAGGCAATATTAGTTGGAAAACAGGTAAGAAATCAGACCGCGATTGGTAAAGGAGCTGTTTCGGTAAGTTTTGCCGCCATAGAATTAGCTAAAAAGATATTTGGTAAATTAGACGGTAAGCGGGTCTTAATTATTGGTGCAGGCAAAATAAGTGAAGATACTGCAAAGCACCTATTTGCAAATAAAGTCAGCACAATTTTAGCCACTAATCGCACCTATGAAAAGGCAAAAGAAATTGCGGATAAATTCTCAGGTCAGGCAATTAAATTTGATGACCTTATTCAGACTTTACCTGATGTGGATATTGTCATTAGTTCAACATCCGCCCCACATCTCATTATCAAAAAAGAGGATATAAAAAACCTTATGTCCTTACGCAAATATAAACCTATATTCTTTATCGATATTGCTGTGCCACGGGATATTGACCCGGAAATCGGCTCTTTTGATGGAATATACCTTTATAATATTGATGATTTACAGACAGTCGTTCAATCTAACATTAAATCAAGACAAAAAGAGATAAAAAAATGTCAAATGATTATTGAAAAAGAAACCGAGAAATTCTGTCATTGGCTTAATTTTAGACAACTTTCTCCAATTATTTCATCATTACAACAAAAAATGGAATCTATTCGAGAGGAGGAATTAAATAAGACTTTTCTCAAGGAAAAAAATCTTACCCCAAAGGAAAAAGAAAGACTAAAATTAATTACCGCTAAACTTACTGAAAGATTCTTAAAAGAACCAATTATTGCCTTGAAGAAATATGCCTCAACCGATGACCCAACTTATGGAAAGATATTAACCGATTTATTTAATCTCAATAACGACGGACGCTAAACAGATACAAATCGTGGAGTTCTCCATAATCAAATTACTGCAACAACGAAAAAATCATTGACAATATCTAAAGTGATATGGTATAGTGATAATCATACAAATCTTATGAGAATGGAGGGATATAATGTGTGGAATTGTAGGTTATGTTGGTTCGAAAAATGCAACGCCAATACTAATTGATGGTTTAAAAAGATTAGAATATCGAGGTTATGATTCAGCGGGGGTTGCGGTTATGAGCAATTCCCATATTGAGTTAAGACGCAGTGTGGGAAAGATATTAAACTTAGAGGAGATTATCTGTAATGAACCTCTTTCTGGCAATTTAGGACTTGCCCATACCCGCTGGGCAACTCATGGCAGACCTTCAGAAGAAAATGCCCACCCACATCGCGATTGCAAAGAGCAACTAATTGTAGTTCATAACGGAATTATTGAAAATTACACCCACTTAAAAGAGAAATTAATTCTCAATGGCCATCAGTTCAGGTCACAAACCGATACTGAGGTAATTGCCCATTTGATTGAAGAATATTTAAAAGATGACCTGACTTCAGCAGTCAAAATAGCACTAAGTAAAGTAAAAGGTGCTTATGCCCTGGGGGTAATTAGTTGTAACCAACCTGACCGCATCGTTGCGGCAAGATTGGCCAGTCCATTGGTCATAGGTTTAGGAGATGGAGAGTTTTTTATCGCCTCGGATATACCGGCTATTTTACCATACACTCGGCAAGTTATATTTTTAGATGATGAAGAAATGGCTGTCCTGAGTCAAAATGGAGTAAAAATTACGACAATAAAAGGCAAACCAGTTAAAAAAACAATAACTTATGTAGATTGGGACCCCATTATGGCTGAAAAAGGTGGCTATCGACATTTTATGTTAAAAGAAATCTATGAACAACCCCGAGCGATTGAAGATACCATTCGAGGTCGAATAATAGAAGACGAGGTTTATTTAGATGAGTTGAATTTAAGTCAGGAGGAAATATCGAATATTGATAAAATAGTTATTGTTGCCTGTGGCACAGCTTATTATGCCGGCGTAGTTAGTAAATTTATGTTAGAAGAATTAACCCAGATCCCAACCGAGGTGGATATAGGTTCTGAATTTAGATATAAAAACCCAATTTTATCTAAAAATACCTTGCTTATTGCTATCTCTCAATCAGGTGAGACCGCAGATACATTAGCCGCAGTTAAAGAAGGGAAAAATAAAGGGGCAAAAATTATCTCTGTTTGCAATGTTATTGGCTCCTCGCTTACCCGTGAGTCTAAAAATGGCGTTGTTTATACCCGTGCCGGAATAGAAATAGGTGTAGCTTCCACTAAGGCATTTACTTCACAATTAACTGCACTTTATTTATTAGCAGTTTATCTTGGTCGTCAACGCCAAGTTATTGATTTAAGAAAAACTAAAGAATTACTGGACCAACTTCGACTTATACCAATGGAAGTAGAAAATATCTTAAATGAGGCAGAGAAGATTGAAGACATAAGCCACAAATTTCATACTTATGAGAATTTTCTTTATTTAGGTCGAGGAATTAATTACCCAATTGCCTTAGAAGGGGCACTGAAATTAAAAGAAATATCCTATATCCATGCCGAAGGTTATCCGGCAGGTGAGATGAAACATGGTCCAATCGCCTTAATTGATGAAAATATGCCAGTGGTGACTATTGCGACACAAGGACAGCTTTATGAGAAAATTATGAGTAATATTGAAGAGGCAAAGGCAAGAGGAGGAATTATTATTGCCGTAGCCACGGCTGGTGATAATAAAATAACCAAAAAGGTAGCCCATACCATTCATATCCCAAAAACTACACCTCTTCTTAGTCCTATCTTAGCCGTTATTCCATTACAATTATTAGCCTATCACATCGCTCATCATCGTGGTTGTGATGTTGACCAGCCGAGAAATCTGGCTAAAAGCGTCACTGTCGAGTAGAACAGGATGATGACTAAAATTAGAGAAAAAATATCAGCGATAATCTGCGGTAAAATCTTGCGACCTGTGCGGTTGGGGTGAGAAAAAGAATAAACAGGTCACTCCTCTGGAGCTAATTATGTTGTAAGGATATAATCTTTCTACAAACAGACCGCTCCTCTGGAGCTAATATAAATAAAGCTCCGTAGGAGCAATCTGTTTGTAGCATTCCGCAAAAGCAATATGTTT
>JBFLXS010000377.1 GCA_040755795.1 bacterium
CTTGGGCCAGGTTTGCTTGACACCGTGAAGAGTGATAATTCACAATTCACAATTGACAATTCACCATTCACCATTATTAAGGAAATTTAGGGAAGAAATTGTGAATGGTGAATTGTGAATGGTGAATAGTTACGATTTTAGATTGAACCTATCTGTTTTAAAGTCAGTTTTCAATCAAAAATCACAAATCTATTAATTTTGTATTTCGGCTTGTTGCTGATAAATTACAAGCCAAAATTAGAGATATTTTACTCCTTACTCTCATATATCACAATATATTATTTTTGTCAAGAATTTTTTTGATTATTTTTTTAATTATGATGTAGGTAAAGATAAGTTATTAAGAGGAAATATGATTGTGACGAGCAATTTTTGTAACCGTTCAGGATATAGCCACAGAGTCACAGAGAACACACAGGGAATATATAACCACGAATGAATCCTGTTAGATGTTTTACTATCTAACGAGATGAATCCGAATCTCTCTGAACAACAAAAAGATTTGTAGTGCGAGGTTTTAGCCTCGCTTCTGGCAAGCCAGAAGGTGAACCTAAAGGTTCACACTACATTTATGGGATATCACAGATTAATTTGTGTCCTTAAGTAACTAATTTCTTTAATTCTCTGTGAACTCTGTGCCTTTGTGGCTGAACGCTTACTTTCTTTTGGGCGTTCACAGAACGTTGAAATTGGAAATTAGGGAGAAAGATTCTTGATTTTTGTCCCAATTTCTAATTTCTAACCGTAAGTTTTCAAACAAAAGTGAACCATCCCTAAATTTCACATTATCTTTCTCTGTTTCAATTCATAGACTAATTCTTTGACTATATCTTTAGCCTCACCCTGGAGGATTTTTCTATCTTTTCGAGGTGGTGGGGTAAATGTGCGAATTACTCGAGTGGGAGAGCCCGTCAGCCCAACATCATCCGGGTTAACATCAAGTTCTTGTGCACCCCACTTAATAATTTCTTTCTTTTTAGAGGTTAATTTGCCTCGTAATGAAGGGAGTCTTGGTTCATTAATCTCTTTGACGACTGTGAGTAAAGCAGGTAGTTGAGTTTCCACGACTTCATAGCCATCTTCTAATACTCGTTCAACGATAAGTGTGTGGTTTTTTATTTCTACTATCTTACGAACAAAGCATATCTGGGGAATATTTAACATCTGGGCTAATTCAGGACCTACCTGGGCAGTATCGCCATCTATCGCCTGTTTGCCACAGATTATCAGGTCAAATTCGCCTATTTTTTTAATTCCCATAGATAATGTATAAGAAGTGGCTAATGTATCTGTGCCCGCAAATGCCTTATCACTCAATAACACCGCATCATCTACTCCAGGTGATATAGCCTCTCGCAAGGTTTCTTCTGCCTGTGGTGGTCCCATAGAAATAGCTACTACCTCTCCTGAATACTTTTCCTTTAGTTGCAAAGCCGTTTCTATCGCATTCATATCAAAGGGATTGATGATAGATTTTACCCCTTCGCGAATTAAAGTATGCGTCTTTGGGTCTATCCTTACCGCAGAGGTTTCAGGCACCTGTTTTATACAAACTATTATCTTCATTTTTAAATATTATAGATTACATTGTTATTTTTGTCAAGTGGAGATTCTTGATTAATAAGTATTCTTTTTCAAGAACATTATTCCAATCAAATTGGGGACTATATTTCTTTGCATTTGAGGAGAAATAGTCGTATTTATCTTTATCCGTAAGTAATGAACAGATAGATTCCACAAATGCCTTTTTGGTGAATTCAATCGCCTGACCACATTTATACTCATTAATAATCTCCTCGGTTTCCGTGTCTTTTGTTCCTATAACTGGTAGTCCAGCGGACATATATTCTACAACTTTAAGTGGGAAGGCATATTGCCGCAAAGGCACTGGTTGAAAAAAGGCTAAACCTATGTCTGCTTCCTTTAAAAATACTGGTAATTCTGCATATCCCTTTACGCCAACAAAGACAACATTTTCCTCAAGATTAAGTCTGGCACTAATTTCTTTTAGTCCTTCACCATAGGTAGCCGGAAAGGAAGCGCCCACAATGAAAAGCCTGATATTCTGGATTTTCTTCTTAATCCCGGCTAAACTATGAATAACCAGATCTAATCCACTCCAATGTGTTACATTACCTGTATAGATTAATGTCGGAGGATGTAGAATTTTGTTTTGTGCTGGTTTAAATAAGGCATGGTTAACTCCATTTGGGACAATATATACCTTTCTTTTCGTCTGTAATTTCCGCAATTGGCATAATTTTTTACTGACACAAATAATTAAATCTGCCTTATTTAAAAGATATTTATCTACCCATTTAGTGTAAAATGTGCGAAATTTTGTCAACACAGGCAAATAATCTATATTATCATAAACTATAAATTTAACCCTGCCTAATCTTTTCAATAAAAAACTAATTGTCCCTTCCCAGGGATTTTGATAAATACAGACATCAAATTTATCTTTAATCTTGCAAGGAATACTCACAATCAGAGATAAAACAAGGAAAATATCTTTTATAAAGGAAAAAAAACAGAAGATTTTTATAAAAGCGGATTTAATAGAAGACCGATTTGTTAAATTATAACCAGTAAAACTACCCACAAGTCCCATGCTATAATTTAATAAAGGGTCTATCTCGATAAATCTGATATTTTTTTCTTGAAATGTAGTTATTTGTAAAAGGAAAAGGTTTTTAAGGGAATTGGTCACATTTCTTTTGCGATAAACTACGGTTACCTCTTCGAATTTATGCGAGAAATATTCAATCAGGTGTTGAACTCTATCATTAGGTGCTTTTTTATAATCTATTTCCGTGATTATCAATGCTTTTTTCATAATTTATCCATTAAATTCAAGTAATCTTTAACGGGTAGATATAAAAACGTCTCGCTATAAGTCCTGCCTCTTAAATTAGTCACCGAGCGATATTTATTCAAGGCTAAAATCGTGCTAAGATAATCTACCTGTCTAAGTTGAGTCTGGTAGGATTTTAGTGCCTCCTGTTTTTTGGGAATGACATCTCCAATATCGACTACAATATTGGGGATTAAAGGAGTCCAGCATTCATAAGCACAGATATTGAAGTCCAATTGAATCTCTTTAGATAGGTCTAAAAATATCCTGTTTAACTCAAAGTGGTCAATATGGTTATCCAGAAACCAGGGTAAATAGACTAAATTTGGCTTTATCTGGTTAAATATCTCAGATAATCTATTAATCAAGGGTCTGGTTGATTTTAATCTTGTTTCCGGCTCATCTAAAAATATCAAATTTTCAATCCCTAAAGTCTTTGTGGCATTCATTGCCTCTTGTTTTCTTGTCTTTTCCAATAATTCTTTATCCTCAAAGGATGGGTCTCCTTCTCGACCATCAGTAAAATAGATAATCGCTACTTTATCCTGAACAAGAATATGTTTATGCAAGGTTCCACCACAGCCAATGACATCATCATCAAAGTGCGGAGATAAAACTATGATATTATTTCCTTCAGGTTTATCAACCACTTCGGGGCAAAATATCAGATTTTTGGGTCTTAAAAATGTTTTCAGGTAATTTTTTATTTGCCGGGAAAGTATTCTATTTAACATCTTGTAACTGTTCACCGCACAGATACAGAGACGCAGAGAAGAAGATTAAAATTTATTGTAACTATTTACTCAAATGAAGTGCAAGGTAATCGGTAATCAGGTAATCGGTAACAACCAATTGATCTTTTCCCTTTACCGATAACCTGATGACCGATAACTGATTACCTGAATTTCACTTCAGATGGCTAAAATGTTACGTTATTTTATTTCTATGTCTCCTCTGTTCCTCTGCGTCTCTGCGGTAAAGGACTACCTGAACGGTTACAATATTTTAAGATATTTTTGAATTTTTGTCAAGGATTATTTTTAATTTTTTTAGTCGTTAACCAACTCATTAAATATTTTAAGATATTCTTGTAGGAATTTTTGTTGACCGAATTGTGATTCGACCTTTTTCCTGCCAGCCATACCCATTTTAGTTGCCTTATCTTT
>JBFLXS010000378.1 GCA_040755795.1 bacterium
AGAAGGACAACCCCCTAACCCCCTTTATTAAGGGGGAATATGTGTTCTAAACCAGAGGATACGAGTCTGTGGATACTATACTAATTCGCTAATCTCTAATTCACTAATTCGCTATTTTCAGGGGAAAATAGTAGAGGGTAGAGAGAGAAAAAAGAGGCTTGTCTTTCCTTACTTTCTACTTTCTACTCTCTACTTTCTACTTCCTATTTTCAGGTGAACCATTGGAAGTGTAGATATGGCATTTAAAATTAGACATTTATATTATATTACACACATAGACAATTTACCTTCTATATTGAAGAATGGCATTTTGTCACATAAACAGGTAGAAGAACGCCAAATCAGTTATACCCCCATATATGATAAAGAGATTATAGAAAATCGTCGTAATAGAATTATACCTGATGGCAGTGGTAGAAATCTATGGGATTTTGCTAATGTGTATTTTCAACCAAGAAATCCGATGTTATTCAGGGTAGTCTGTGAGAAATCAGATAATGATATTGTAGTTATCGCTATTAAATCAGATATATTGAATCGTGATGATATTTTTATTTCTTCGGGTGATGCAGCCAGTTCTGCTACAGAAATACTTCCAGCCAAAGAGGGGAAAGAAACACTATATAAATTAACAGAAATTCTTGATAAAAAATGGTGGACTGAAGAAAGTGGAGATAAAAGGAAAATAATGGCTGAGTGTCTTGTCCCGGATATGATTTCACCAGAATATATTCATACAATTTATGTTGCAAATCATAATATTGCTAATAAAACAAAAGAATTTTTATCATTGTTCCCCATATCTGTTGTTCCCCAACCGAATATATTTTTCAAACCTTCTCGTGAGATAGAAATTACTCCGTTGTTATATGTAACAGACGGAGATATGTTCTTTTCAAGGATGCAAACACTTACTATAAGTGTAAATTGTGTTGGTGTTATGGGAAAAGGACTTGCTTCTCGTGCAAAATGGCAGTTTCCCGATGTCTATGTCCAATATCAGTATGTTTGCAAAAATCACACTTTACAGATGGGGAAACCGTATCTTTACAAGAGAGAAAGTTCTCTTGATTATCAGTTAGCAGATGAACCATTTACATTAAAAAATGGGAATGGTGCAACATGGTTTCTTCTATTTCCTACCAAACAACACTTTAAAGAAGATGCAGATATAAAAGGGATTGAAAAAGGGCTAAATTGGATAGTTGATAATTATAAAAAGGAAGGGATAAAATCTCTGGCTTTACCTGCTCTTGGGTGTGGACTTGGAAATTTAAAGTGGCAGGATATTGGGCTTTTAATGTGTAAATATTTAAAAAATTTAGACATTTCCGTTAAAATATATTTACCTGCAGAAAAGAAAATGTCTGAACAATATCTTACTAAAAAATTCTTAATAGGATAAGATTGATATGGCAAAGGTAACTCTTCAGCCACTGATTAACACGGATTAGCACAGATAAATACAGAGCTCAGTCGAGCAGCGCAGGCTAAAGCCTGCGGCTACCAGCCTTCTCGAGTCCCGAACCCCGAGTCCCGAGTCCCGATTTTCAGAAGAACCCTTCAGCCTTCAATCAGAAAAAAACAAGATGGAAGCTAATTTTCTACTGAATGAATTGAGGATGCCGGTTAAATATTTGAAAGGGGTAGGAGAAAAACGGGCAAAAATCCTATCATCGCTCGGAATTGACCAGATAAAAGACCTCTTAGAATACTATCCTCGTCTATATCAGGATAGAAGACATATCAAACCTATATTTAACCTCGTAGCTGGAGATAAAGAAACATTCCAGGGAACAATCATTGGCCATCAGAAAGCAAGACTGCCCAGAAGAAAAATTGACTTACTCAAGGTAGTTGTTTCAGATGGAACAGGCTATGCCTTTTTGTTATTTTTTAATCAGCCTAAAACAGAAATGTTTTTAATTAAAGGGCTAAAATTGATTGTTAGTGGCAGAATTCGTAGGTTTCGTGGGGAATTACAGGTAACTGATTTTGAGTATGAAGTTTTAAATGATGAAGAAGATGAGTTAATTCATCATAATCGGATAGTGCCTATCTACCCTTTAACAGAAGGAATCTCTCCATCGATAGGGCAAAGATTGATTCGTGCCTCAATTAAAAAGGCGTTAGATACTTATACCAGTCAAATAATCGAGATTTTACCAACCGATATTCTCTCTAAATACAAATTACCTGATATTAGATTTGCCCTTAACAATATCCATTTCCCACAAAATTTTACCGCCAGTAGAAATGCCAAAAATCGACTTATTTTTGAGGAGTTTTTTTTATTACAATTAGCCTTAGGAATGACTAAAAAAAAGGCAGAACAAGAAAAATATATTAAATTTCAAACAAATTTTAAATTACTTACCGCTTTTATCCAATCTTTGCCATTTGTCCTCACTTCGGCTCAAAAAAAGGTGATTAAAGAAATAATTACGGATATGACTTCTGAAAAACCAATGAATCGACTTATTCATGGGGATGTTGGTTCCGGGAAAACCGTTGTGGCAACTTGTGCCGCCGTAGTGGCATTTGAAAATGACTACCAGACTGCAATTATGGCACCAACAGAAATCTTAGCCGAACAACATTATTTAACCATTCAAGGCTTATTGTCAAATTTTGGGATAAATGTTGCTTTATTAACCAGTAGCATAAAAAAATCTGAAAAAGATATAAGTTTAAGTCGGATAAAGAATGGTGAGATAAATATTGCCATCGGCACTCATTCATTAATTCAGGAAGGGGTAGAGTTTAAAAATTTAGGATTATGTATTATTGATGAACAACATCGATTTGGTGTCCTCCAGCGGGCGGAGTTAAAAAACAAGGCAAAAGAAGCCTGTAAAGGCATAAGCCCGGATGTCCTGGTAATGACCGCAACACCAATTCCCAGAACTTTAGCCCTGACGCTTTATGGAGATTTAGATACCTCAGTCATTGATGAATTGCCTCCTAATCGCCAGAAGGTCATTACCAAATGTCGGTCAGAAAAAGACTTGCCGAAAATATATGCCTTTATTAAAGATGAAATTCAAAAAGGTAGGCAGGTTTATGTTGTCTATCCATTGATTGAGGAATCAGAAGAACTGGAATTAAAAGCCGCAACCAGGATGTTTGCCCATTTACAAAAAAATGATTTCCCTGAATTCAAATTAGGTCTTTTACATGGCCAACTTAAAACCGAAGAAAAAGATAAAGTGATGAAAAGTTTTGCAGATAAAGAAATAGATATTTTAGTCTCAACTACGGTCATTGAGGTGGGGATTGACATTCCAAATGCGACGATAATGTTAATCGAACATGCCGAGCGATTTGGGCTGGCACAATTACATCAACTCCGTGGTCGGGTGGGACGAGGGAAACATAAATCATATTGTATCCTGGTTACTAAGAAAGATATTGCCGAATTGGTTAATTCTAATCAGCCAATAAATTTACAGGAAGACCCTGATTCGACTATTTTAAAAGGTGCCAGGCGACTGGGAACACTATGTCAAACCTCAGATGGCTTTAAAATCGCTGAAGTAGATTTAGAAATTCGCGGGGCAGGCGAATTCTTTGGCATTCGCCAACACGGAATGATTAGATTGAAATTGGCTAATATCCTTTATGATGTTAAATGGCTGGAATTAGCCCGCAAAGAAGCCTTTGCTATCCTCGATAAAGACCCCTTCTTAAAAAAAACAGAAAACCAATTTATTTATAAAACATTCTCTTATCAATTCAAGGATAAACTTGTGCTGGGGGAAATTGGGTAAAATAAAGATTGAATTACAAATTTTGTAACTATTCAGCATACCAAGCAAGTAGGAAGTAGGAAGTAGGAAAGGGGGAAAATACTTCATACTATTTTACTCTTAATTGATTTGATTAAACCTATAACCATCCTACTCACTTCTTCAGATATATCCCAAATGGATTGAAAATCTGGCAGATAATTAAGACCTTTAGATAGAATTAGATAATACCTTCCCTACTTCCCTACAGGTGAATAGTTACCAAATTTTTTT
>JBFLXS010000379.1 GCA_040755795.1 bacterium
TCTTCTTTAGTAAAAGTAGCCTCAGTAATAATGACATTCAAATTAAGTACCCCAATGACCTTATCCTTAGTCTTTAAGGGGATAGAAAGAGCTGATTTAATAGCTCCTCTCTCCTGAAGGGCTGAAAATCTGGGGTCTTGTCTAATAGTCTGGTGTGTAAGAAGCAGTGGTTTTCCCTCTTTAGCTACCAGGCCTGCAATTGGCTCGCCAACTTTGATTCTGACTGATTTCTTAGCCTCTTCTGGCAGACCTCTTGCTACCTTAATCTGTAGAGTTTCTTCTTTATCATCTAAAAGCATCAGAGAACCTTCATCTGCCTTAGTTACTCTAATACTTGAATCCATAATCAATTCTAACAATTCTTCTAAATTAAATGTAGAACTCATCAACTCCGTGATTTTATAAAGTTCTTCTAAATAAGATTTACTTTTCTCCTGTATCATTTTTTTCCTCCTGAGAATTTGATTCAATAAAACCACAGATGCACACAGATTAACACGGATTTATTTTTTTATCTGTGTTTATCATTTATACAACTAATCTCTCATATTCTAATTTAGTCTTAGCAAAGTTTAAAATAAGTCCAACTTCATATCCAGTCGCTTTTAAATAATTTAACAATTGAGCCTTATGAATCTTACTTATCTCATCTACTGCCTTTACTTCTACTATTACTTTATCTTCTATTATCAAATCAGCTACATATATTCCTACTTCTTTTCCTTTATAGAATATCTCTATTTTCTTTTGAGCCTCAACTTTCATCCCTTTTAATCTTAACTCACAAACAACTGAATTTTCATAAACTTTCTCTAAAAATCCACATCCAAGAATATTATGAACCTCAAAGGCAGCATTTAAAATTTGATAGGTGATTTCTTTATACTTAAACCTTTTATTATCTGTGTTCATCTGTGTTTATCTGTGGTTCCTTTCTTATTTCTGAAACAGAGTCCTAAGAGAATTTGCTTGACGAATGTTATAATTTATGGTATATTAAACTCATGATTCCATTGACTAAGAAACAACGAGAAAATTTATCAAAGGCATTATTTGATATTAGTAAACTAATACTTACGGCGTTAGTGTTAGGTAGTTTCATTTCTAATAGAGCATTTGATTTACTTACTTTTCTGATTGGAATATGTATTTTTCTTTTATGTTTCATAATAGCTATTACCATTGATAAATAGGAGGTGCCTAAAATGTCTGAGAGTGCATTAGCGATGTTAACTATTTTTATCGGCGTAGCAATAGTAGTTGTTCCTCTTGCTATCATTTCGTTATACCAGGACTATCGTGAGAAGCATCAATCCTCAAAAGATGAAATGCTAAAGCATTAACTCATAATCAAGAATTTTAGCTTTGCCTGACAGGCATTCCGGAAAGAATACCTCCATATTCTGTAAATGGTGATAGTATTTCAAGCCCTTTAGAGGTAATTTTAAATTCCCGAATATACTTATCGTGTTCAATTCCTCTTGCCTTTAAAATAGCTAAAGCTCTACTGACATGAGATTCTAATTCTACATACCGCAGTAAAACTACATTATCCGCAATAAATGAAATACCATACTCAGTTATTTTGAGAGGGTCAAACAACTCGGTAATCTCATTGGTCAATAATGAGGTTATGCCATTAGACTTAAAGAAATTAACCACAGAATAGACATAATCCTTATACCTTACCTTATTAGGTGTAGCAATCTCTAGGTCCATAAGTGAATCAATCACTACCCGTTTAGCCTGAATCTGTGCCACTACATCTTTAATATGAGCAGTATGTTCATCAACACTTAACTCCACAGGCGAGGTATAAAGTAGTTTAACCTTCCCTTCGCGCTCCATCTTTTCCAGATTCCAGCCAAATCCTGATGCAATTTCATATAATTGAGATGGACTTTCCTGGAACGATACGATTACCCCTGGTTCACCCTGCTCAATTCCTTCGGTGATGAAGTGAAGTCCTAAAAGTGTTTTACCTGTTCCTGCACCACCTGCAACTAATGTAGATGTCCCTTTAGGTAACCCACCACCCATCATCTTGTCTATCTCCTTTACCCCTGTGGAAATCCGCTCTTTAGTTACTTCATACCTTGGTGGATAAAGAGGTGTTTTAATTCGTGGATAAATCTTTATCCCCGCATTAGAGATAGTAAAAGGATGGTCTCCACGAAAATAATTCACTCCACGCATTTTAGAGATATTGATAAATCTAACATCTTGCATACCTTGCTTTTCAGTATATAATTTAAAAACTCCATCAGCAACAGCAAATACTGGTTCTTTCACCATCTCATCTTCAGTATACTCACCAACTAAGAAGGATATAGCCTGCCATGTAGTTAGATTAACTGCTAACTCATAGCCAAATTCCCTTACTTCATGAGGCGTCTCAGCTAATTCGTGTAAAGCCTTAAATGAATCAATAACAATTACCTTAGGCATATTCTTTTCTACATATTCAACAATAGTTTCCATTGACTTCATCAAGCCCTTTTGTCTGAATATCTCACCAATATCAATGAATATGACACTCTTTCCTATTTTATCTACATCGAAGTAATCAAAATGCTGCTGATAACGCATCATCTTTAATGCCGGCTCGGAAATAGTAGTAAAACATAACGACTTACCATCCTCAGTAGCATTATTAAACATTATCTGCTGAGTAAGAATAGTCTTACCCGAACCTGGTGGACCTGTGATAATATTGACTGAAAAGTCAGGTATGCCACCGCCTAAAATCTCATCTAAGTTCTCTATCCCTGATTGTATCTTTTTTAACTCATCCATTTTTTTTACCTCCTCCTTTTTATAAAGTAGCGAGTAGCAAGTAGAGAGTAGAGAGATTTTTAGTTTGACTTTTTATCAATATTTTTTCTCTACTTTTTACTCTCCTTGTTTTATTATACTCGATATTCAAGTTTTTTTAAGATTAAGTGGCTTATCCTTTTTTAACCGCAAAGAACGCAAAGAAATTAATCGCAAAGAACGCAAAGATTATAGGTTGTTCACCACCCTTTTAATTCCTTCCTTGAGTCTTAATACATTGAAATTTATAAGCAATCCTAATTTACAATTTGACAATTTTAAATAAGTTAAATAGACCTATTCCCTTCCTTTGCGTCCTTTGCGAAATCTTCCTTTGCGCTCTTTGCGGTTAAATCTTTATACCTTTAAAAAACTTGAACATCGAGTTATAGTAATCTTTTATTTTGCACCTTTTACTATTCTGGGATACTTTCCAGCCTGGTTGTAACTTCATCCTTAAATAGTTTATCAACAATCATATCACCAGTCAATTCAGCTAATAGGTCAAATAGATTCAATATCAACTCCTCAAACCCATCCTTGATAATCTTTTTTTCCTTCTCAGATATTCTGGATTTTAATTTTTGGAACTGAATTCCCTCAGTGGTAACATCTAAGTACTGAAGAATCGTATATTTTTTAGCAGTCCGTTTGATTACTCTACGCCACAGGGCTACTACTGTAACCGCTCCTAATGTAAGTACAATCCTATCCCACACCTTCTTAAGCAAATCTTCATAGATATCTACCACCTCTTCCTTTTTAGCTGTCAAAATCTCCTCTTCCCTTGTCTTTTCCATTAATACACCTCCTTTTTTGGTGATTGGTTAAATGGTAATTGGTTAAATGGTAACTGGTTAAATGGTAACTGGTTAAATGGTAATTGGTTAAATGGTAATTGGTTAAATGGTAATTGGTTAAATGGTAACTGGTTAAATGGTAACTGGTTAAATAGTTACCGGTTACCAATCACCAGTTACCAATCACCAATTACCAATCACCAATTACCAATCACCAATTACCAATCACCAATTACCAATCACCATTCACTATTTACCAATAATATGTCGCAGGGCTGGATTGCCAAAGATAATGATTAAGGCAATAACCAGTGCATATAGAACTAACGATTCTATAAAGGCTAATCCTAAGATTAAGAGAGTCATAATCTTGCCAGATGCTTCTGGTTGTCTGGC
>JBFLXS010000380.1 GCA_040755795.1 bacterium
GCAACTTATCCTTTGAAGTTGAGTTGATAAAAAATGCTTCACCTATTTTCTTCCCTTTGTGTCCTTTGCGTTACTACTTTGTGCCCTTTGTGGTTTATCCTTTTTTTAACCGCAAAGAACGCAAAGAAATCGACCGCAAAGATTAAAGGAGAAACGGTCATGAGTCTGCGACTCACAAATGACGATGAAAATAGTAGAGGGTAGAGAGAGAAAGAAGAGGCTTGTCTTTCCTTACTTTCTACTTTCTACTCTCTACTTTCTACTTCCTTATTTTCAGAGGAAACACTCATGAACCTGCGGCTCACAAAGGGGGATGAAAATAATGGAAGAACAACCCCCTAACCCCCTTTATTAAGGGGGAATATGTGTTCTAAACCAGAGGATACGAGTCTGTGGATACTATACTAATTCGCTAATCTCTAATTCACTAATTCGCTATTTTCAGAGGAAAATTCACGAAACTCCAGTTAATGACTGAATGCTTACCTTTTTTGGGGCAGATTAAAGGCTTCATGTAATAACTTAACTGCGTCTTCTGCACGGTCTCTTTTAATAATGCAAGATATTTTTATCTCAGATGTGCTAATCATATCAAGATTAATTCCTTTTGATGCCAGGACAGAAAACATTTTTGCCGCTACCCCTGAATGACTTCGCATACCCACTCCAACAATAGAGACCTTGGCAACATTATCATCTGAAGTTATTTCCTTTGCCCCTATTTGTTTAGCCACCTCCTCTACAATTTTAACTGCTCTGGTTAGATCAGATTTACTGACGGTAAAAGAGATTTCATTTGTTTCATTTGAAGGGGCACTTTGAACAATCATATCGACATTGGTATTTTTGTCACTTAATGCCGTAAATATTCTTGCGGCCATACCCGGTTTATCAGGCACATCTAAAATAGTAATCTTTGCTTCATCAAGATTTAAAGTTACCCCACTGACTAATATTTCTTCCATATCTGCTACCTCCTCACAAACTATAGTTCCAGGTGAATCATTAAAACTGGACCTGACATGAATTTTAACTCCAAATTTCTTAGCCATTTCCACAGAGCGTGATTGAAGAACCTTTGCCCCAGCACTGGCTAATTCCAACATCTCTTCATAAGAGATTAATTCTATCTTTCGAGCATCCGGAACAATTCTTGGGTCAGCCGTATAGACACCTTCTACATCCGTAAATATTTCACAAACATCAGCATCTAATACGGCGGCTAATGCCACAGCGGTTGTATCTGAGCCCCCTCTACCCAGTGTTGTAATATCTCCTTCTTCTGTAATGCCTTGAAATCCAGCAACTACCACGATTTTACCTGATTTTAGTTCTTTTAGAATTCTCTCTGTGCTTACCTTTTGAATTTTGGCTTTAGTGTATGCTTTATCTGTCAAAATCTCAACTTGCTGAGCGTTTAGAGATACCGCAGAACACCCCATCGAGGTTAAAGCAATACTCATTAAGGCACAGGAGATTTGCTCACCGGTGGATAATAACATATCCATTTCCCGTTCATCAGGTAGAGGAGTAATTTGGTGAGCTAATTCAATCAAGTCATCCGTCGTATCGCCTAAGGCAGAAACAACAACTACTATTTGATGTTCTGTTTTCTTAGCCCGGACTATTTGTTCTGCAACTTTTTTTATCCGTTCTGGAGTAGCCACTGATGAACCACCATATTTTCTAACAGTTATTCCCATTCTAATTCTCTCCTTATCTGTAGTAACTGGTAACTGGTGAATAGTAATTAGTTACCAGTTACTTACTTTTCTATTTTAAAAAAATTATACCTTATGAAATAAAAAATGTCAATCATTTTTTACTTGCAATTTTTTAACATATCTGGTAATATTAATAGATGACAATGCAACCAGAAATAAAAATTTATAAAAGATTAAAGATAAAGGAGCCGGTGATGATAGCGGCCTGGCCAGGAATAGGTAATGTTGCCTTAGGGGCAATAGATTACTTACAATGGAAACTTAAGGCGACTCCATTTGCCGAAATTGAGATAGAGCAATTAGTAGCTCCAGAGTTAGTTATAATCGAACAGGGTATAGCCAAATTCCCACCAGTGCCTAAAAATGTATTTTATTACCACAAGGATTTGAATTTACTCATATTTGAAAGTGAGGCTCAATTAAAAGATTTACAGGGTTTGCATTTAATGCTGAAGGTTTTAGATTTTGCCAAACAACTTGAGGTTCAAAGAATTTATACCGCCGCGGCATTCCCGGTAGTTATTACTCATAAAGATGACTCGCTTGCCTTTTGTGTAGGAAATAATAAATCAATTAGAGATTATGTCTATCAACATGGGATAGAGATAATGAAAGGAGGACAAATTTCAGGACTAAATGGTTTATTATTATCTTATGCCGGACTACTAGGGATAGAAGCCGCTTGCATTTTAGCCAGCATTCCACAGTATATGATTAATTTCCCAAATCCAAAGGCATCAAAAGTCATAATCGAGACTTTGGGAAAATTATTGAATTTTAGAGTGGAGATGACAGAAATAAACCTTGCTATTCAAGAGATTGGAATGAAAATGGATATGATTGAGGATAAAATAAAAGGTGTTCTTCCTATCCAGGAAGAGAAAAAGACTGAAGAAAAAGAACATAAAGTCCCTGATAATATTATGGAAAAGATAGAAAAACTATTTGAAGAGTCAAAACAGGATAAACAAAAGGCTCATAAGTTAAAAGAAGAATTAGACCGTTGGAATTTGTATAATTTATACGAGGATAGATTTTTAGATTTGTTTAGAAAAGAAGGACAATAAGTTATGAATTTCGGGGACGGCTCACTTTTGTTTGAAATCTTGCGGTTAGAAAATGAAGTTAAAATTGGAAATTAGAAATAAAAAGGAGATGGTTCTATGGGACATACATTGACTTTAGAAGTGCCAGAAAAGATATACGAACCCCTAATAAGAACGGCAAAACAGACAGGACGGACGCCTGAAAAATTGGCTCTCGAGTGGTTGAAGACTGCCATTCGCACTACTGTTGAAGATCCGGTAGAGAATTTTATCGGGGTCTTCAAGAGTAACATTCCAGATTGGGCAGATCAACATAACAAATACATTGGGGCGGACTTGATGAAACAAATAGAGTATAAAGGAGACAAGGATAACTGATATGTCTGAACTATTTGCTGACACATCGGGATGGGGCAATTTGGTTGATTCAACGCAGCCTTACCATGCGTTGGCAGCAACCATTTATCGGACATCCCGTCAACAGGGACGGAAAGTCATTACAACTAACTATGTTATTGCTGAATTAGCAATGTTAATGACCAGTCCTCTACGCATTCCTCGGACAAGAGTGATTGCGTTTATTGCAGGTTTAAAAAACTCACCTTATGTTGAAGTTGTGCATGTGGACTTGAGACTTGATGAACAGGCTTGGCAGCTATTCAGAAGCCATCAGGATAAGGAGTGGAGCCTTGCGGATTGTGCGAGTTTTGTAGTGATGAGACAGCGTGGTATGGGAGAAGCTTTGACAACCGACCATCACTTTGAACAAGCAGGTTTTATTCGTTTGCTGAAATAAGAAGGAATCGGAGTCAGACATCGAAAAGAGAATTAGGCTAGAGAAAAAGGAATATGAGGACATCTTTAAGGAGAAGATAGAGAGAGATTGCCTAACCAATCAATGAAGTGGATTTGCTTCGCTCACCGCTTATTTCAGTGTTAGACTAAAAGAGATTAAACCACGAAGGGCACGAAGTGAAATTTGATGAAATATCTAATAAAATTAGCAAATATCAAGGTTGGTCTATTGATAAATTTCAATGTGGAAAAATTGAAAGAAGGCATAAAGAGACTTGTTCTGTAACATCTTCGTGTCCTTCGTGCTCTTCGTGGTGCTGGAGTTTCGTTAATTTAAGGAGCCATTGAGGCTATCTGAATCCTTATCAATCTGTTTATTTTGCTCAAAGATGGCAAAATTAGGCTCAAAAGCCTGATGATTTTTTTGCAACTTATCCTTTGAA
>JBFLXS010000381.1 GCA_040755795.1 bacterium
GTTGTTTGTGTCATAAGTTTGTCCTCCTTATTTTAGTTAGTTAATACTTTTTGTATAGTATACCATAAAATCTTTCGCAGGTCAAACTTGACACTTTATCATATCATCTCTGCGGTGAACGGTTACTGGTCAACAATACATATTATACGAGGAGGGAAAAGGTATGAAAAAAATAATTGTATGTGGATTGCTTGTCCTGGGTTTATCAGGATGCATGGGAACAAAAGAAAAACCTGTTACGACTGAAGAAGTTACTATGACAGAATCACAAATTAGTTCGTCGGGTCAATTGGAGACTTCTGCTCCAAATGAAGAAGAAAAGGAGGTAAAAAGTTTGGCAATGGAAGAGAGCAAAAAGGAAATGGAAGAAATAGGGGTTATTGAGACTAAGTTTGGTAAAATGACCATCAGATTTTTTCCGCAAGATGCACCAGGTCATGTAGAAAACTTTAAAAAATTGGCTAAAGCAGGATTTTACAATAGGACAACATTTCATCGGGTCATACCAGGGTTTATGATTCAAGGCGGAGACCCAAATAGTAAAGATGATGACCGAACTAATGATGGTACGGGTGGACCAGGTTATACCATTAAGGCAGAATTTAATAACCTATCTCACAAAAGAGGTATCGTTTCTATGGCACGAAGTTCTCATCCGGATAGTGCCGGGTCTCAATTCTTTATCTGTGTTGCCCCGGCGACTTTCCTGGATGGACAATATACAGTATTTGGAGAGGTAATAAATGGGATGGATGTTGCGGATAAGATTGTCAATGTTCCCAAGGACAGAAATGATAACCCATTAGAAAAGATACCAATGACCGTATCGGTTATCAGTGTAAGCGTTCAGCCATAGAGGCACAGAGTTCACAGAGAATTAAGGAAATTAACCACAAATGGATACGAATTAACCTGTGACATTCGATAAATGTAGTGCGAACCTTTATGTTCGCTTTCCTGCTTGCCCGAAGCGAGGCTAACGCCTCGCACTACAAATCTTTTTATTATTCGTGTTCATTCGTGGTTATATATTCTCTCTGTGTTCTCTGTGACTCTGTGGCTATATCCTGAACGGTTATTTATCAGTAAATAAATGACTTGTGAATTAATTCTTAAAGCAAATTATATATTACCCATATTAACGCCTTTAATTCAAGATGGAGGTATTCATATTAAAGATGGCACAATAATTGAATGTGCCAAATTTTCTAAAATCTCAAGTGGAGATAAAAAGATTGTAGAATTAAAGAACGCCTGTTTATTGCCTGGTTTTGTCAATGCACATAGTCATCTTGAATTAACCAGTCTAAAGGGTAAAATTCCGTATAAAGGGTCATTTATTCAATGGATTCAGGATATAATTGAAGCAAAAAAAGGTTGGAATGAAAGGAATTACATAAATTCTTTAAAGTTAAGTATTAAACAATTAATCGAAAGTGGCACAACAACAATTGTAGATATTACGGCAAGTGGATTATCACCACAAATTTTATTAACCTCTAATTTACGAGGTAGAACTTATAAAGAGATAACTGGCTTTAAATTTGATTCAGTAAGTCAAATTATTACAGACTTAAAAAAATATCTATCAAATTTATCCCCAACAAATTTAATCGACTTTGGTGTATCTCCACATTCACCTTATTCAGTTAGTCCAAAGTTACTTACAGAGTTATTTAGTCTATCCCAAAATAATAATTTACCTCTGTCTATTCATCTGGCTGAGGATAAAACAGAACTAAAATTTCTTATGAAAGGTAAAGGTGAAATAATAAATTTATTAAAAGAATTAAATGTTTGGGAAGATGAATGGAAACAACCAGGACTGTCTTCAGTAAAATATTTAGATTCCATAGGGATATTGAATTCAAATATTATTGGTGTGCATCTAAATTGTATTAATGAAGAAGATTTAGAGATTTTAAAAAAAAGAAGGGTAGGAGTAGTTCATTGTCCTAAAAGTCATAAATTTTTTCAACGAGATGACTTCCCTATTCAAAAATTAATAGATAAAGGGATTATAATTGCTTTAGGAACAGATTCATTAGCCAGTAATGACTCATTAAATATGCTGGAGGAAATAAAGGAATTAAAAAGAAGATATAAAACCCTTTCTGCCGAAGAAATTCTTGAATTAGCTACGATAAATGGAGCAAAGATATTGGGACTTATGGATAAGATTGGAACTTTGCAACCAGGTAAAAAAGCGGATATAATTGCCTTGAGACTGCCTGAAGATTTAACTAAAGAGAAATTATATGAATTTATAGTAACAAATGCAAAAAAGGTTATATTAAATATGGTAGATGGGAACTTCTTAAGTTTTGAAGTTTAGAAGTTATAAAGTTCTTAAGTTAAAAATTGGTAACTGGTAATTGGTGATTGGTAACTAATTACCAATTACTAATGTTGTGTTGAACAAATAACGCACGGAATTTGATTCTGGTAACTGGTGATTGGTAATTGGTAATTAAATACCGTTCGGCTGAGCTCAGGACGAAAGTATTTAACCAATTACCAATTATCCGTTTGCAGGTTATGAAATCTGATGATACGCCGTGCAAAACTTACTCAACACCACACTAATTATTAAAGGTTTGTAAAATGAAAATAGCCATAAGTGGTAAAGGAGGCGTTGGCAAAACAACATTAAGTGTCTTGTTAGCCTCATTGTATGTTGAAGAAGGGAAAAAAACCTTATTAGTCGATGCAGACCCGGATAGTAATTTAGCCGCTTGTCTTGGACTTTCACAAGAAATAGTCAATCAAATTACGCCTATTTCTAAAATGAAAGCACTTATTGAAGAACGCACCGGGGCAAAATTAGACCAGACAGGAACTTTATTTAAAATAAACCCCCAGGTAAATGATATTCCTGATAGATTTAGTCTAAATTTTAATGGGATTAAACTTTTAATTATGGGGACTGTTGAAAAAGGTAAATCTGGTTGTATGTGTCCGGCTAATACCCTTCTTAAAAATTTAATGAAAGAACTATTAGTTAAAAAAGATGAGGTAGTTATTTTAGACATGGAGGCAGGAATTGAACATTTAGGCAGAGCGACGGCAGGTAATGTTGATGTATTTTTAGTCGTAGTAGAACCTGGACTTAGAAGTATTCAAACCGCTAAAAATATTCAAAGATTAGCCAGAGATATTGGAATTAAAAATATCCTGATTGTGAGCAATAAAGTAAGAAATGAACAGGATTACAGTATCATCACCCAGGAGGTAAAACCTCTTGAAATTGTTGGTTCTATTTCCTATCATGAAGAATTAATCAAAGCCGACCTGATGGGAAAAGGTATATTACCTATCCCAAATCCAAAAATTAAAGAAGAGATAGAAAATATAAAGTCAGCGATTTCGAAAAGCGGTAGTTTTTCCCACGATTCCATAGCTATTACTTGATGTTCAAGTTTTTTAAAGGTATAAAGATTTGTAACCGTTCAGGTGGTAATTTACCGCAGAGACGCAGAGGAACAGAGAAGACATAGAAATAAATCAGATAACAGAAAAGGTAACCGTTCAGGATATAGCCACAGAGTCACAGAGAACACAGAGGGAATATATAACTACGAATGAACACAAATACAAAAAAAATTTGTAGTACGAGGCTTTAGCCTCGCTTCTGGCAAGCCAAAAGGCGAACCTAAAGATTCGCACTACATTTATGGGATGTCAGAGGTTAATTCGTGTGCATTTGTGGTTAATTTCCTTAATTCTCTGTGAACTCTGTGCCTCTGTGGCTGAACGCTTACAAAGATTTAACCGCAAAGAGCGCAAAGGAAGATTTCGCAAAGGACACAAAGGAAGGAAAATAAGGTGGTGAACAACTTATTGCTTTGTTAAGTTTGCTTTGCTATGTTTAGAAAGTTATCGGTTATCAGGTTATCGGTGAAGAGAAAACAATGGCGCCTGTTATCTCCGATTACTGATTACCGATTACCTAAGTAACATGCAAATTCAATCTTAACAGAGCACTATAATCTTTGCGT
>JBFLXS010000382.1 GCA_040755795.1 bacterium
CACGGTGTCAAGCAAACCTGGCCCAAGAGTTCGATGCACCGCTATAGCGCATCCAATGACTCTATTCGATAATTCATCAAATTTCACTTCGTGCTCTCCGTACCCTTCGTGGTGAATAGTTACATTATATCATATAACAATTCAACAGTCAAGTCTTTTTTCTATTTTGCTGTGATTCAGACACTGGACATCAGACACAAGACTATAGATTCTATTTATGCAGGAAATTAGGTAAACATTCAGCTACTTAAAAAAATAACTGTAAAATGAGCAATTAAAAATTTAAAAGTCAATTCTGTGTTCTGGCAGTAAGAACTGATTTTCCAATCATCTTACATTTCATCTATCCTCTCATTTTACATTTTTCATTGGACATTGCCCATTGGACATTATTATTAGATATTTTGTAATGACCTGAATGCTTACAAATCTTTTTGTATTTGTGTTCATTCGTAGTTATATATTTCCTCTGTGTTCTCTGTGACTCTATGGCTATATCCTGAACGGTTACAAAAAAAAGATATTTTCCTTTCTGTTTCTCTGTGTCTCTGCGGTAAAAGACTACCTGAACGGTTATGGACAAATTAAGATAAAGGTTTCATCAGGGCGAGGATGACATCTTTCCATTGATAGTGGGGTTTGATGGGTTTTTGTTCCATACCGGTTTGATACAGGCAGACGCGGTTTCTACCCGCTTCCTTTGCCCAATAAAGTGCCTGGTCTGCCCTTGAAACTAACATCTTGGCATTAAATGACTTATCGTCTTCTTTATAGCAGGTCGATACCCCCAGACTGGCAGTTAAATTGAAAGATTTACCCTCAAATACCATCTGGTGTTTGGCAATCTCACTGCGTATTTTTTCTGCGACCAACATTGCCGCAGATTGACTTGTTTGCGGCAAAACAATGGTGAACTCATCACCGCCAAATCTTGTTACCCAGTCTATCTTGCGAACTTTACGCTGGATTAATTGAGCAATAATCTTTATCAACCGATTCCCTGCCTGATGCCCATAAGTATCATTAAAGTATTTCAAATGGTCAAAATCTAAGACGATTAAAGAAAGTGGCTGATTATATCGCACGGCTAACTCATATTCTTTATCAAAAAACTTTTCAAAATATCTAAAATTATAGACTTTAGTTAATTCATCCCGTTCTGCGGAATCCTTCATTTCGCCAAATAATCTACCCCGCTCTAAGGCAACAGATATTTGGTCGCCAATGATGGTCAGAAGTCTTTTTTCTATTGGAGAAAACTCATCTTTACTAAAACTACAAACACTCAGGATACCAATAATTTTATTTCCTTCTTTAATCGGAGCACTGATGAAGGCAGGGAGACGGTCCTCTTGTTGAGAGACAGATTTTACTACCTCACCAACAACCTCCAGAGAAATTACTCTTTTTGCCTCCTTTTTGCGTCGTGGATTCCATTGTAGCCATTGATTTAACATCTTTTGCTTTAAATCTTCGATTATTTTTTCATTAACCTGACAATTTCGTCGCAGGATTCCCTGAAGTTTTTCATCTTTTATAATCAGATAGGCGCCCAGATGATAATCAAGATATGTATATGTTTCATTGAGGATTAATTCAAGAATTTTTTCCTTTTCCATCATTTGAGATAATTCTTTAGTCATACGGAATAAGAAATTAAGTTCTCGTGTTTGGGCGCGAAGTTTTTCTAATTCTTCAGCCTGGGCGCGTAGTTCTTTTAATCTTTCTTGCGCTTCAGTTTGTCCTTTGGTATCCTCGGCTCTTTTTGCCTCTGCCTCCTGGCGTAATGCCTCTTTAATTTCTTGTTTAACCTGATACAAAAGGTTTAACTTTGCCTGCTGAGCCTTCAAGTCTTCTAACTCCGTATGTTCCGTTCTTGTTTTTTCTTTTGCCTTTTCTGCCTCAACCCTTAACTCTGTAATTAAAGCGGTTTGAGCCCGTAATTGTTCTAAAGTCGAGCGTTCTTTTTTTAACCTCTCTAATTCCTCTATCTGCCTTTTTAGTCGTTGGTCCTGGATTTGTGTCTTAAGTTCATTTATCTGGGCAGTCAGGGTTTTTGTCTTTGTTTCTTCAGCCTCTAATTTAGTTTTTAATGACCTGGAATATGCTTCAAAGTCTTTTGGTTCAACACCAGCCGGCAATTCAACCTTAACCTTTTCCTTCAATTCCGTTACTTGTGATTTAAGCATTTCCATCTCACCAACTTGAGTTGTAAATTCTTGAATTTGCTCTGTCAGGGCTAAAACCTTCAAACTTTCAGCCTCAGCCTTGACTTTATACTCTTCTGCTCTTGAGACAAATTCTTTCATCGATTCAAGTTCGGCTTTTAATCTCTCTATTTCTTCAAACTGGAGTTGGGACTTCATAGATTCTTCTTCTAGTTTAGCCTTCAATTCTTCGCTGGCTAATTTAGCCTCTTGGGCGATTATTGACTGAGCTCGAAGCATCTCAATATCTTCTATTTGTGGTCTTGTGGTTATTTCGGCAATGGTTGCGTTCAATTTTTCTATCTCAGTTTCATAATCTTTTAGTTTTAATGCGTCTGCCTCAAGTTTAATCTTTATCTCATTCATTTCTTCAAGTTTAGGTCTTCTGGTTAATTCTTCCTCATAACTTGCTATTTTTTTATTTAATTCCTCGAGTACTGTCTTTTGTTCTTCAATCTGTGTGATTAATTCTTCTGGAGGTTGAACTCTGACTCTGCCCGATTCCTCTGCCTGGCGTTCAAGTTCCTTTATCTCTTCTCGTTTAACATTACAAAGTAATTCTAATTGCTCTGCCTCAGAGCGTAATCGGGCGACCTCGGCGGCCTTGAGTTCTTTTATCTTTTCCTCTTCAGAAGGATATGGGGATAAGTTCGTCAAAGCCTGGTTAATATGATGAGATATTTGTTCCAATAGTTCTAAGTCCTTTTGATTAAAAGGTCCGTGGGTATATTTATTATTAACACTAATCACGCCTACGACTTCATCTTTAACACGCAAAGGACAGGTAAGAAGTGATTTGGTGTAATATCTATTTGAGTGAAAAGTTCTGGTAAAACGCGGGTCATTGTCAATATCCTCAACTAATAAAGATTTACCTGTATTGATGACATATCCCACTACGCCTTCGCCAGCCTTCACTTTAGTCTTCGAAACAATAGGTATTTCTAATCCCACTGCGGCTTTCATTGTTAATTCTTTAGTATCTTCATCCACTAACATTAATGAACATATCTCCGCACCCATAGCTCGGGCAACCATATTAACAATTAAAGAGTAAATATTCTCCTTACCAAGATTAAGGATAGATTCACGATTTGAACCAAATAATTGGTAAGATTCGGATATTCCTTTTATTTCTTCTTCTCTTTCGAGTAACTGCTCGCGTTTAAAAACCAATTCTATGGCTGATTGCGCCAGCAAGGTAATCAATTCTACTTCTATTTCAAGGACATCCATTGAGATAAGGTGGTCTTCTTTTTGAAGAATGGTTATAAAATCATCTGCCGGGAGATTAAACTTTCTGGCTATTTCTTGATAGGCTGAATAACCCAAATCCGAGTTAGCAATCTGACAGCCGCCGATGGTTCCAACTACTTCTTTCCCAACTAATATTGGGCAGGCAAATCCTAATAGACCCGCATCACACATAATACAGACAGGCATTTTAGTTCGTCTTGCCTGCTGTAAGGTGAACAGGAAAGATTTCTCACATCTATTTGCCCCGCCGGGTGTGGATTTAATCATCTGGCAAAAATTCTTATCATCCTGTTTTTTAAAGTTGTAATGACCTTCTATGTCAATTAGCCAGCAAGAGGTAGAGCCTATCTTGTCCAGAATGACACTCTTAATTTTTTCCCATTCTTCGCTTTTAACAAATTTATTAAAAAGTTTTTTTAATTCACCATTTTTTATCATAGCAAGATGGTGGGGTCAGAGCAAGATGGTGGGGTCAGACCTCGAAAGCAGAATTAACTTGATTAATTCTGCTTTCGAGGTCTG
>JBFLXS010000383.1 GCA_040755795.1 bacterium
TTTTAAGGAAAGAATAAAGGGGAGGACAAACCGATATGGGTAGGATTTAAGGATGGGAGGTGTAATTATTACATAATCTCTCTAATCCTACTTCTGATGCGGGATTAGAATAGGTCCGACCCTCTATGGTTATGAAGGAGAGGATAATAAACTCAAAAATGCTTTGACTACATTGGTAAGATATTTATCCTTGCGATAAGTAAAGTAAAAATTACGCCCAAGATTAACCCCAGATAAACAGATTGATTTAAGTATGCCTGCATTTACTTCCCTTAAAATAGCATATTTGGATATGATTGAAATGCCTAATCCTGCCTCCACTGCCTTTTTGATTGCCTCTGTATTTCCGAATTCCATTGTTTTCTTCAAGATAACACCTATCTGTTTTAGTCGCTCTTCTACAATCGTTCTTGTTCCAGAGCCTTGTCTTGATATGATGAATGTTTCGTTGGCCAACTCATTGGGCTGGATAGATTCTCTATCTGCCCATTTATGACGAGGAGAAACAATTACTACTAACTCATCGGTCAAGAATTGTTTTATAATCAACCTCTCATCATTTACAATTGCTCCAATAAATCCTATATCAATTGTATTAGCCAAAACCTTTTCTACTATCTCCTGGCTTAAGGAAATATCTAATGCTATCTCAATATCAGGATATTTATGCCTGAATTTTCCTAAAATCTCAGGCAAAATATAGATACCAATGGTAACACTGGCACCCATAGTTAGCTTTCCACCCCTTATTCCTTTTAATTCATCAATCTTTATCTTTGCCTCATTTACTAAATTAAACATATCTTTGGTGGTTGCGAATAAAATTTCTCCCGCTTGCGTAAGCACAACCTTTTTACCAAGTCTATCAAAAAGCCTAATTCCATAATATTCCTCCAATTCTTTAATATGCTTACTAATCCCAGGCTGGGTTAAATATAATTCTGAAGTGGCTTTTGTAAAGCTCTGTAATTTAGCCACAGTATGAAAAACTCTTAGTTGATTTAGGTTCATCCTATTATTACCTTTAGTTATCATTATTATAAAAACAATTCATTTGAATTATATTATAGTCTATGTTATGCTATAATGCAAATAAAAAAAATGGAGGTGAAAAAATGATAAGGGAAGATGTAGAAAAGAAGGCATTTGATTATTTTGAAGGAGGGTTTCACTGTGCAGAGGCAATCTCAAAGACAATAACCGAGTTCTTTGCCAAAGAGCTAAGCAGTGAAATACCGAAGGTTGCCTCAGGTTTTGGCGGAGGAATTGGTAAGACCAAAGAGGATGTCTGTGGAGCATTAACCGGAGGAGTAATCGCTCTGGGATGCCTGTTTGGAAGGATGGAGCCGGGTAAGGATTTGAAGGATGTCTGTGAACTCACATCAGAGTTTAGAAGACGATTCATAGATGAATTTGGCTCTACCAATTGCCAAACCATACTGAAAGGATTCGGTGAACAAGAAAATATGCAGAAATGTAAGAAGTTAACCGCCACCGCTGCAGGAATCCTATCAGAGATATTGGTAGAAAGGGAGAAATAAAGGGGTGATCTTCTTAAAACTGGGTAAGAGCATTAAGAGATATTTAGGGTTATATAGTTGTGGGGCAATTATATTGGGGTTAGTAGTTGGAAACATCTATCAATCTTTATTCTTAAAACCCCTAATTCCCGTAGCCCTGCTCTTGATGCTCTACCCAGCGATGTTTGATATAGAGATAGAGAGAATCAAAAGGGAGGTTATAAAACCCAAGTCATTAGTAATTGCTATTGTCGGCCCATTGGTTCAACTTCCTATTATGCTATGCTATTTAAGGCTAAGGAATGTTAAGAAGATTCATCAGTAATGAGGTGATTAAAAATGTATGGTGAAAGCGACATCAAGTTCAAATTACCGGCGCCAGGGTAAAAGATGCACTTAAGCCAGAGAATCTGAAGAAGTGCATAAAAGCTTGTTGCTCTGGCGAAGCACCATTTAAAGACATCTGTTGTCGTTAGATGATTTAATTCTGGACGGTCTTAAGAGATTTGAGGCCGCCCAGATGAATTAAATTTAAGGGGGATCAAAAAAAACCTTGACAAGATAATTTTTTTGTGTTAGAATATAGACAGTTGTAAATATGTATAAATATTAGAGGACAAAAATGGGAAAGTGTGAAGACTTTTTTAAGGCATTATCGGATGAGACAAGAGTCCACATCTTGAAGATGCTGGAAGAAAAAGAAATGTGTGTTTCTGAAATAGGAGAGGCTTTTGAGGTCTCCCAGCCGACAATTTCTCATCACTTAGATATCTTAAAGCGAGCAGGACTGGTAAAATCGAAAAGAAAGGGTCAGAATATCTATTATTCCTTGAACAAGGATTGGTTGAAGGAATGCTGTGGCGATTTTCTCTCGATGTTTGAATGCTGTGTGGATTTTTTAAAAAACTATAAAATTGTAAAAAAGGGGGGTGATAAAGAATGAGCGGATGCTGTGCTCCTGATGAGAATCTAATTTCTCTTGCGGTAGTCATCGGGGTAGGGTGTAAGCCTTGCACCAAATTTTACATTGATAAGGCGTTGAAAGAAGGTTGTTCTAAGGAAGACTTAAAGAGGGTTATATCAATAGCCGAGTCCTTACAATGGTCTGAATGTCTACGCAAGGCTGTTTCCGATGAGCAGGCGGATAGGATGAAGGAGCCTTTGAAAATAGCCAAAGAGCTATTGGAGGCAAAATAGTAACTATTCACCGCAGAGACACAGAGACGCAGAGAAAAAAAATTAAAATCTATTTACGAAACGCTTAATATCTCTGATTTTCATCAGGGCAAGCTCTTGAGGACAACAACATTAAAATTGATTAACAAATCTGGCTTGCCTGCTGAACATTCGGCAAGCAGGTCATAAATATTTCGATGTCTGCATCAATAATCTTTTATGTTATCTGATTTATTTTTATGTCTTCTCTGTTCCTCTGCGTCTCTGCGGTAAATTACCACCGAACGGTTACGCAAAATAAATATGGAGGTGATAGTGATGAATTGCAAAAAATTATTGGCGTTTATTTCCTCTGTTTGCCCAATGTGCAACATTAAAAGGAAATTCCCCAATTCTTCCTTTGCCAGGATGATGAAAAAGGGTGAAAAATGCTGTCCTTGTTGTAAAGCCTATGAGGAAATCTATGGAAAAATGGGTGATAAAAATGAAGAAGAACAAAATACAAAAGATTGTAGAAGAAGCCTATAGCAAGATTGCTCAAGGAAAAGAAGGTTGTGGGTGTGGCACTTGTGGACCAGATACCAAAGAATTTGCCAAATCCATTGGCTATTCAGAAGATGAACTGAAAGCCATTCCAGAGGAGGCTAACCTGGCTCTTGGTTGCGGCAATCCAACTGCCTTAGCCAGCCTCAAAGAAGGTGAGGTTGTGCTTGACCTTGGCTGTGGTGCTGGGTTTGATTGCTTTCTGTCTGCAAGCAAAGTGGGTGCAAATGGTAAAGTCATCGGTGTAGATATGACACATGAGATGATTGAGAAAGCAAGAGATAATGCAAAAAAGAATGGTATTAGCAATGTTGAATTCAGGCTTGGGGAGATAGAAAACCTACCTGTAGCCGATAACTCAGTTGATGTGGTGATAAGCAATTGCGTTATCAATCTATCAGCTGATAAACCAAAGGTATTTCAAGAAGTTTATCGGGTTTTAAAGCCTGGCGGCAGGATAGCGGTTTCGGACATTGCCCTTTTAAAAGAGCTCCCAAAGAAAATACAGGAAAGCATTGAGGCTTATGTAGGTTGTGTTGCTGGCGCAATTCTAGTTGATGAATACAAAAGGGTTGTTGAAAAAGCAGGGTTAAAAAATGTCAAAGTCACCATTAAAGCGCTGATTTCGACACCCCTCTCATGTTTTGCATGATTTTTAAGTGAAAGCATTCAGAGAGTATTTATTTGCTGGAACACCTAATAGTTGTAATATTTCCAGCTGCAGAAAATTCAAGCTCGTCATAT
>JBFLXS010000384.1 GCA_040755795.1 bacterium
TCCTAATTTACAATTTGACAATTTTAAATAAGTTAAATAGACCTATTCCCTTCCTTTGCGTCCTTTGCGAAATCTTCCTTTGCGCTCTTTGCGGTTAAATCTTTATACCTTTAAAAAACTTGAACATTGAGTTATAGAATCTCTATCTCATAATCAATAATATATCCTTCACTCAGGTTCTTTTCAATTAAATTAACCACCTTAGCCAAAGTTTCATTCGCATGACGACAGCCCGTATTGACACACACTATCCCTAATGTTGCCTTTCGCCACAAATCCAATGAGTCTATCTCCGCAATAGACACATTAAATCTGTTTTTTACCCGGTCGATAAGTCCTTTCAAGACATACCGTTTATATTTTAAAGATTGGCTATTTGGAATATGTATGGTGATTTTACAACTGCCAATAATCATAATAATAAAAAAAGTGAAGAGTAAAATTCTTCACTTCTCATAGTTTTTGTATAATTTTTTCCTGAGTGAAAACCTCAATAGTATCTCCGATCTGGACATCAGCCATCTTTTCTAATCCAATACCACACTCAACCCCAGCCACAACCTCACTTACATCATCTTTAAATCTTCGTAAAGAGATTATATTCGTTTCGAGAATAGGCTTTCCATTTCTAATTACACGGGCATTTTTATTCTTAACTATTTTCCCTTCCTTGACATAACAGCCGCAGGCTGAGCCAATTTTAGAGGCTTTGAATATCTCTTTTATCTCGGCTACACCTAAAAGTATCTCTTTATACTTGGGTTCCAAAAGTCCTTCTAATGCCTTTTTGACTTCGTTGATGACATCGTAGATAATATTATAAGAGCGTAAATCTACGCCCTGTTTTTGAGCCAGATTTTTTATTTCTCCTCTTAGAGGGAGGTGGAAGCTAATAATGATTGCGTTTGAAGCCGCGGCTAACATCACATCAGATTCATTTACTTCGCCTATACTGGCATGTATTATTCTGGTTTTGACCTCTTTACTCTTTATTTTTTCAAATGAATGTCTTAACGCTTCAACAGACCCGGCGACATCTGCCTTGATAACGAGATTTAGTTCCTTGAGTTTTCCTTCTTTTATTTGAGAATAGAGTTCATCTAATGTAATTCGATGAGGCATTAGTTTTTTTTCTTCCTCTTGTAACTTCAGGCATATTTGCTTTGCCTTTTTTTCATCTTCAACTACACGGAAGGGGTCACCGGCACAACATATTTTAGAAAACCCAAGAACTTCAACTGGTGTTGATGGTCCTGCTGAGTTAATTTTTTCACCTTTATCGTTAAACATTGCCCTCACTCGTCCATAAGAGGTGCCAGAAACAAAGGCATCACCCTTTTTTAATGTTCCTTTTTGCACCAAAACAGTTGCCACAGGGCCTCTGCCTTTATCCAGTCTTGATTCAATTATTGTTCCTTGTGCCTCTCGATTTGGATTAGCCTTTAATTCTAACATTTCTGATTCTAAAAGTAACATTTCTAACAAATGGTCAAGTCCTATTTTTTGTTTTGCCGAGATTTCAGTAAAGATAGTTTTGCCACCCCATTTCTCCGCGACAAGCCCATAATCACCAAGTTGTTTATACACTCTTTCTATATTCACACCTGGCAGATCGATTTTGTTAATAGCAATTACTATTGGCACATTTGCCGCTTTAGCATGGTCTATTGCTTCAATAGTTTGAGGCATAAGACCATCATCAGCCGCGACGACTAATACGACCACATCTGTAACTTGAGCCCCTCTGGCTCGCATCGATGTAAATGCTTCATGACCCGGGGTATCTAAAAATACTACATTACCCCCATTTACATTTACTTTATAGGCACCAATATGTTGTGTAATGCCACCAGCCTCCTTTGCCGCCACATCTGTTTGACGAATAGCATCTAAAAGTTTAGTCTTACCATGGTCTACATGTCCCATAATCGTTACTACGGGTGCACGATGTTGTAATAATGATTCATCCTCACGCTCCCGAGCTATCTCTTCTTTTTGAGTCGCAATCTCAATATCGAGATGATAAATTAAATTACACTGGGCTATTATTTCTGGTGTTACTTGCTGATTAATTGGTGCCTTTATCCCCTTTGCAAATAGTGATTTTATTAATTCTGCAGATTTTATACCTATGGCTTTAGATAAATCACTTACCCGGGATGAAGAAGGAAGTATAATTTTTGTTTTTTCCTTTTTCACCGATTTAGCAAAAAGTTCCATTACCTTTTGTGCAGTTTCTGTATCAAGGCTACTTAAGGCACTTTTAATTGCTATCCCCAGTTCCTTCAATTCACGAACCAGGGCTTTATTATCCATATTTAATTTGTGAGCAATCTCATAAACACGCATTCTTTTCACCATACTTCCTATTGAAAATGTTTGCCACAAAGGGACGAAGATACAAAAAATCCAAAATCAGTTCATTCCCTTAACTATTTCCAGTATCTTCTGTGCTTTAACTTTGCCAAGATTAGAGACAGCAGTTAATTGTTCTATTGTTGCTCTGGCAATATCTTCTATTGTGTTAAATCCAGATTCTTTCAGTTTCTCCTCTAACTTGGGACCAACGCCAGGTAAATCTCTGATATTGCTAATTTTCTTTTCTTCCTTTTTAAACAACTCTTCTTTTGCTTTTTGGCGTAGTTCTCCTTCTCTTTCTTTATCTATCTGGGATTGACTTTTAATATCAATCTTCCAGCCTGTCAATTTAGCGGCTAATCTGACATTCTGACCTTCTTTTCCAATAGCTAAAGAGAGTTGTTCATCCGGAACAATGGCTATGGAAGCCTTTGTTTTCTCCTCGATAATCACTTCATTAACTTTAGCTGGAGAGAGTGAATTTTTAATAAATATTGCCGGGTCTTGAGAATGTCCAACTACATCTATCTTTTCGCCTTTTAACTCTTTAATGACTGCTTGAACACGCATTCCTTTCATTCCAACACAAGAACCAACCGCATCCACTTTAGAATCTGTTGACCCAACGGCAATTTTACTTCGATATCCGGGGTCTCGGGCGACTGAGACTACATTTATAATATGCTCATATATCTCTGGAACTTCCATTTCAAATAGCTTTTTTACCAAATCCGGATATGTTCGAGACAGAATAACCTGTGGCCCTTTATTGCCCATTTTTGTCTCAAGGATATAGCATTTTATTCGGTCGCCGACTCTATATCTTTCTTTTGGTAACTGTTCTCTTGGTGGTAGAATAGCTTCTATTTTGCCCAATTGAACAAAAACATTATATCTTTTTTCGGCGCGTTGAACTATACCGGTAACTACTTCACCTACCCGTGCCTTGAACTCTTCATAAAGCAGGCCTCTTTCCGCTTCTTTGATTCTTTGTGTAATCACCTGTTTAGCCGCTTGAGCGGCTATTCTTCCAAAACCATCAGGTAAAGATTCTTCCGCTATTTTATCACCAATATTAGCCTCTGGATTTATTTTTTTTGCCGCTAACAAAGAGATTTGAGTAAATGGGTTTTTGACCGCCTCAACCACTTCCTTTTTGGCGATGATATAAAATCCTTTTTTATTATCAAATTCAATCTCTATGTTCGTGCTTATGCCAAAGTTTTTTTTATAAGCGGATAGCAGAGCATCTTTCATCGCCTGAATTAATACTTCTTTCTTAATCCCTTTATCTCTTTCAAGTTGGACCAATGCCTCCTGTAATTCAGCTTTCACTTGAAATTCCTCCTTAAATATGTCGTATGTCGTATGTCTTATGTCCTATGTCTTACGACTTACGACTTACGACCTACGACTTATGACTTACGACTTATGACTTACGACTTATGACTTACATCTGCGGCACAAGATTTGCCTTTGCAATTTCTGAATACGGTATTTTAAAAATCTCATTATCTACTGCAATGATAACTTTCTCATCTTCAAAACCAAGTAATTTCCCTTTAAAATTCCTTCTCCCTTGATATTTTGCCAATGTCGTTATTTTACATTGATTA
>JBFLXS010000385.1 GCA_040755795.1 bacterium
CGTAAACAACATAGGGAAGAATTGCAGAAATACATCACAGGTATTATTCAAGCCCGTGAACAAAAAATGTATTGAATGATTTAGGTCGCTCCTATGGAGCTTTATGTTATAGGTGGACATTTTTTTTCTACAAACAGATTGCTCCTCTGGAGCAAATTTAATAAGCAAAAGATGGCAGAAAATGAAGTAAAGCAATGCCTGTGACCATAGATATAGCCTTAAGTCCTACGCAACGCTCTCCCCCACTATTTTCCTATTTTCCTATTTTTTTTGTTGACAGGAAATAAAATCTATGGTAAAATATCTCCATAATGAGTAAAAGTGAAGGTAACATCAAGAATGCTCAAAAAACAAATTCCTATCAGTTAATAAAATGGATATGTATATTTTGTGCTGTATCTACTTTTCCTGCTGTTTCAAATTCAGAGCTTAAACTTACTTTAACTCCACCAATCATAGAATTATCTACCGTCCAGGGAGCAGTTAAAACATTTCCTTTATTAGTAACAAATAATGGTGAGAGTGACTTACAGATAAAATTATATGCCACAGATTTAGTTATAGAGAGAGGAGGAAAGGTGTTATTTCTTAAGCCAGGTATCTCTAAATATTCTTGTACCCAATGGTTAACTCTTCTACCAAAAGAAAAGGTGCTGCGCGGGAATGAAACTATTCAAGTGATGTGTAAACTTTCTGTCCCCAAAGGGGAATTAGGCGGAAGATATTCCGCAATTATGGTCGAAATTGTTCCTGAGAAGATAGAGAAATCTACACCAATCTACTATCGATTAGCCTCACTTTTACTGGTGACGATTAAAGGATATGGGCTTACTACCAATGCAGTTATAGAAGATATTCAATTAAACCCCTCTAAAAATTATTCAGGATATGAGATTATAGCCTCGTTAAAAAATACAGGGAATATTCATATTGTTGCTAATGGTGAAGCGGTATTGAAGAATGAACAAGGATATAGACTTAGAGGAGAACCAATTACTCTTACCGCAGGGAAAGGGACTGTTTTACCAGAAGCAATTAGAGATTTTAAAGGAGATTTTCGATCTAACATCCGTGATGGAATCTATATAATAGAAACTAAATTTGTTTATGCAGGGAAGAGAGAAAAAACCAAAAGTAAGAAGATAAAAGTTTCTAAGGGTAAAATTGAAGAATTGAAGGAAGAGGAATTAATTGCTGTCAGTAAAGAAGCACAGAAGAAAGAAAAACTATGGGTTGAACCATCTTTTATTGACTTAATCTCACCTCCTGGAGGGATGCGGAGCTTTTCTATATTAGTGCGTAATGAAGGTCAATCGGAATTAGAGGTTGAGGTTTTTGCCCAGGATTATGCTGTTAACGAGGAGGGTCAAATTTCCTATTTACCTGCTGGTAACCAACCTTATTCTTGTGCTAAATGGATAGCTATTAATCAATCTAAATTTAACCTTTCTCCAAAAGATAAACGAAATCTTTCCTTTTCTATTCGGGTTCCCCGTGAAGTTAATGGTGGAAAATATGCTAAGTTGTGTTTTGCCGGTCTTACGAAAGATAAAAAAGCAACCGTTACCTCAGAGGTATCAATTAGTGTAGAAATTCCTAACACGGCAGTAAAAAAGGCTGAAATTGAAAATATCTCCTATCAGAAGAATAAAGATAATTCATTATCTTTCTTTGTTACTTTCGTTAATTTAGGGAATATTCATCTCCGTCCAAAAGGGAATTTAAGAATATATGAAGAAGAGAAGAGAAAAGAAATAGTTAACATTCCGTTGATGGAAGAAATAGAACCTATCTTACCTAACCAGAAAAGGATAATTTCATCTTTATATAAGGGAGAATTAAAAAGAGGTAATTATTATGCAGTTGTGGAACTCGATTTTGGCGATAAAGAACCAATCTCTAAAAAACAAAAACTTACAGTTAAGTAAAAAAGCAAAAATCTATCTGTGGTTGATATTTTATCTATTTTTATTCAGCCCAGCTTTTGGGACACAATACACACAACTCTTAGATATTGAGGTAAAAGAAGGAGATGAGAAGAATAAAACAGAGGTTATCTTTATCACCGAACAACCGGCCAAATATTCGCTTATCCGTGCTTTTAATAATCTTTCAGCAAAAATAACCTTTGAGGATACAATTAATAGTTGGTGGCGGGAGACAGAATTCTATGAACAAGGCATAATAAAAAAAATTAATGTCGTTCAAGGAAGAGATTTTACTACTATTGCCGAAATAGAATTCCGAATTCCTGTTATTCCCTTACTGAAGTCAGTTAATAACACAGTTGTCCTTACAGCTGTTCCTACTCTAAAGCAAGAAGAATATCTACAAAAGGAGAAGGAAAGTAAGGAATTATATCAGATAAAAGATATTGATATCAAAGAAGAAGAAGGGCAAATAAGAGTAATAATAAAAACTTCTAATACCCCTATTCTAAAACATTTTCGCACAGAAGACCCTTCTTTAATAGTTATAGACTTTTTAGAATGTAAATGTGAATACACAAGAAAAAAGATAAAGAAAAATTCTTATATTTCTTTCATTTCCATTATCCAATTGCTTACTACTCCTACACATATAAGTAGAATAACCATTGGGTTAATGGAACCATCCTTAGTATCACAGATTACCTCAGGAATCAATCAAGTTGAAGTAGAAATAAAAGAGGAGAGTGTAGAAAAGAAGAAATCTCAGGTTAGCCCTCAACAGATATTGCCAGAGAAAGAAGTGGGAGCCTCAACAATAGAAACCATAAAAAAGGAGGCTAAATCACTTGAATCTTCAATACCTGCTTCTGTAAAAAGAGGAGAAATCCAGGTCAAAGAAGAGCCGAAAAAAGAAGAACCATTAATCACTAATGTCTTCTTTGAAACAGATATCTCTCAGGCGCTTCGAGATATATCAACTCAGGCAAAAATACCAATTATCCCCGATGATACTGTTCGAGGAGTTATTACGGTAGAACTCCAGGATGTCCCTTTATCAAAAGCATTAGAGATGGTTCTTGCTCCAAAAGGATATATGTTTTGTAAATTTGATAATTACTATCTGGTAGGATTAGCTGATCCAACTGGTCCGTCATTTGTTAAACTTACCTCAACAGAATTTCTTAATTTGAACTATTTGCAAGCACAAGATTTACTAACCCTCATACCGCAATCCTTTTTATCCTTTATCCAGGTAAATAAGGAGAAGAATCTGGTGACTATCACTGCCCCAGGTCCCCTTATTGAGCGTATTAAAAATGATATCGCTTTGATTGATATCCCACCACAACAGGTTGCCATTGAATCCCTTATTGCAGAAGTATCTAAAGAGGGAATAAGGAGTATTGGCACAAATTGGAATTTTAAATGGAAGGATTCTTCGGTAACGCTCAAAAAGGAAACTGATAAAACCTCAAAACTTTCCTACACAATTACTAATGACCTTACCTCTCAGGCTCTAATTACATTCATCGATATGTTAGTTAAGGAAGGAAAGGCAGAAATTAAAGCTAATCCAAAAGTAGTTACATTAACTGGACAACAGGCTAAAATCAAATTGTCCAGAGAAGAATTTTATCAATTATTAAGTGGTAGGGTAGGATATGAATCGGTAACACTCAAAGCAATTGAATCAGGAATTATCCTTGATATTACACCGTATATTTCCCAAAAAGGAGAAATTACTGTTAAGATTATTTCTGAAGTAGGTGATGTTGCTGGTGAAGGAACACCACAAGGATTACCTATCATTAATAAACGGAATGTAGAAACAAAAGTTAGGGTCAAGGAAGGAGAAACTATTATTATTGGTGGACTAACTCAAAAGAAGAAAAAAAATTCATTAGTCAAAATACCTGTTTTAGGAAGTATTCCTATTATTGGTTTCTTCTTTAAACAGGTTAAGACTATTACCGAGGAAACAGAGGTAATGATATTTATCACACCACATATTATTAAATCGTAA
>JBFLXS010000386.1 GCA_040755795.1 bacterium
TCCAGCACATCCCTCATCTGAGTCTCTTTAGGTATTTTTGCTACATTAAAAAGGGTCGTTAAATTGTTCCACTGTGTCTTTTCTTCCAATCGCCGTTGAAACTCAAGCATTGATGAGTCTTGAAAATGCATCATCGCCAAACCACTCATCACACAATCAGTTAAAGAATAATCTGTCTTCCCTGGTTGACGATAATCCGCAATTTCAGAAACCCGAAATGCTACCTGGTTGACTAAACTCTTAAATCTTAAATGCTTCTTGATATGCATAATTATCTTCCCCTCCTTTTTTTTAAGATAGATTATGCCTCTTATTTATATACCACATTTAAGATAAAAAGTCTATATTTTTTTCAAAAAACAAAAATCTTTACGAAAAATATATTTCATAATCCCGAAAAACCCTCATAAATACCCATTTTTTATTTTCACCGAGAATTGCTGTTTAGTCTCAAAAACACAACAGGTCGGATGAAATAATTTCACCCGACCTGTTGATATTTTTTTGTTCTGGCTAAGTCTATCCTTCTAAAATTTTCTCTGCTTCTTGACGGTAAGCATCCATTAAATACGGGATACCTGTAACCTTAGTGCATTCTTCCGTCAACGACATCAGTTCATCTCTGGTAATAGCATTGATATTGAAGCAGCGAGCTCCAGCCATAAGCTGCTGTAAGCCAACCTTAATTTTCTGTGAATAGCTGTAAATGCCAAGTGCGCCCAGAGGAAGATTCTTCATCTCATCTTTGCCCAGCATATTCGTTACTTCCTCATAGCAAACGAAGATTTCATCTACTGTGGTACCAAATTCGCTAACAGTTTTTGGAAGGTCATCTTTTTCAATCCATTCGGCAATATTTTTGCCCACCATACCAGGAATCATCAGGGCTCTACCCATACATACGGCTTTGACAAACGGAGCACCTAAAGCCAATGCCTTAAATACGCCATCTTCGCTGGAAAATCCACCGGCAAAAGCAATATCTGGCACCCTTTCGCCTTTATCCGCTAACTTTTTGCAGAACTCATAGGTAGCGGCATGTAAATAGAGTGAAGGCATACCCCATTCTTCCATCATCCGCCAGGGACTCATACCTGTTCCACCTGGTGCACCATCAACGGTCAACAAATCAATCTTAGCTTTGGCACCCCACTTTATCGCCATCGCCAGCTCTCGCAAACCATAAGCACCAGTTTTCAGGGTAATTCTCTTGAATCCTATCTTGCGTAGTCGCTCTACCTCAGCATAGAATTCTTCCTCTCCGATAAAACCAAGTCGGCTGTGACGCTCAAACTCCTTAATCGCCTTATCCCTGAATGCCGCTTGAATTATCGGGTCTGATGGGTCAGGGGTAACAATGTATCCCCGTTTTTGTAATTCCTGTGCCCGTTCTAAACTCTTTACCTTGATTTCACCACCAATACACTTGGCACCCTGTCCCCATTTAAGTTCAATCGTCTCAAGCCCATGTTTTTTATGGACATACTCAGCTACCCCCAGTCGGGTATCTTCTACATTCATCTGAACCAATATCTCGCCATAGCCTCGATGATAGCGTTTGTAGGTTTCAATTCGTCTATCCATATCCGGTGCATTAACAATCTTCTTATTGGCATCTAATTCCAATTGTGGGTCAATACCACAAACATTTTCTCCACAAACTAATGTTACGCCACTGATAGCGGCGCCAACCGCAAAGTGTTCCCAATTACGACGGGCAATTTCAGTTGAACCAAGTGCCCCTGTAAAAATAGGCACCTGCATCTTAACTTTAATATCCCATCCATATTCGGTCTCTGTATTGACTGCTGGAAAGGTAGCTGTATCCGGGGCTCCAATTACTCCCTCTGGTAATCCTTTAGCACCTAAAGCATAACCCTGAATATTGAGATGTGAGTAATCAACCGGGTAGTTTTTATCACCACCTGCCGTTATTTCACCAAACGGACCTGGATAGATAACCTCTCTGCCACGAAAGCTTGATTTAAACACCTCGCAGTTGCCTCGACAACCATCTATACAGCGGGTACACAAGCCACTCATTGGAACTACACTTCGAGAACGATTGGAAGTTCTGGTGGCATCATTAGCATTTGGTTGTTGTAAATTCATTTCTTAACCTCCTTGTGAGTCAACACCTTATAAAAAAACAAAAAAGGTGTCCTATCTCTTGTTAATTGTTTAGTTAGACACCTTTGTCTTTTGATTCAATAAATCTCTCTAATACGCCATTGTATCAGACTATAAAATATGATAGCATAAGATTAAAATTTTGTCAAGTGTTTTTTTGCCGGTAACTATTCACGAAGGACACGAAATGGAATTTAGTAAGCGTTCAGGTGGTGTAACAAAAGGAGATGTGGAGATTAAGGAGATAGGGAGATTATTATTAAAAAAATTGAAATTAATACTCGATGTTCAAGTTTTTTAAAGGTATAAAGATTTAACCGCAAAGAGCACAAAGGAAAGTTTCGCAAAGGACGCAAAGAAAGAAAAAGAGGTCTATAAACGAAAACGAACTTTCAAATATTGTTAATTGCTTATAAATTTCAATGTATTAAGACTCAAGGAAGGAATTAAAAGGGTGGTGAACAACCTATAATCTCTGCGTTCTTTGCGGTTGATTTCTTTGCGTTCTTTGCGGTTAAAAAAGGATAAACCACTTAATCTTAAAAAAACTTGAATATCGAGTAATAGAAATTTATGGAAATTTGTTGTTTCCCACAATCAATTTCTACCTATTTTTGCTTCGCAACATTCTTCGAATTCTATAAATTTCAATCTATTTCTATTATCTTATCTCCATATCACCCTTATCTCCTTATCCCCTTTCGGACACTTTTGATATATAGCCTGAACGGTTACGATATTTTTAAAAAATTCTCGGTCAGCCTCTTGACAACCATAAACTTTTATGATAAAGTAGTTCTAAGGAGCAATGATATTTTGCGAAAAATACAGTCACAAACAATTACAAAAATAGTAAAGGATTTATGTATCAAGGCTAATCTGGAGTTACGAGGAGATGTCGTATCAACCCTGGAGAAAGGCTTAAATAATGAAGATAATCCCAGGGCAAAAAGGATATTGCAAATATTAATCGAAAATGCTTCTCTTGCCAGAGAGAAAAAATTGCCTATTTGCCAGGATACAGGTGTTGCCATCGTATTTATTGATATTGGTCAGGATGTCCAGATTATTGGAGATGATTTATTTTCCGCCATTAATCAAGGAATAAAACTTGGATATGAGGACGGATCTTGTCGAAAATCAGTTGTTAATGACCCAATCATAAGAGAAAACACTAATGATAATACACCAGGAATTATTCACTATAATTTTATCACTGGTGATAAACTAAAGATTACTGTTATGCCAAAAGGCTTTGGTTGTGAGAATAGAAGTTGTATTAAAATGCTTCTGCCAACGGCAGAGATTGGTGAAATAAAAAAGGTAATTATTGATGCGGTAAAAGACGCCGGCCCAGATGCCTGTCCCCCTTTTGTCTTAGGCATAGGGCTTGGTGGAACAATGGATAAAGCCGCTCAACTTTCTAAAGAGGCACTACTTTCTCCCATTGATAAATCATCTTTGCAAACTCATATTGCCAGATTAGAACAAGAAATCTTCGAAGAGGTAAATAGCCTGAATATTGGTCCAATGGGATTAGGTGGTAAGACAACGGTTTTAGGTGTTAATATCCTGACTTATCCAACACATATTGGCGGACTGCCAGTTGCCATAAATATCAATTGCCATGCGTTACGAAGCGCAAGTTGTTATGTGTGATGTGGTGCGTATAATATAGCGGTTATTAACTGGAAGTTTACATAGGATAATACCCATAAATAAGGCATGAGAATAATCGTTCCGTTAGGAACATAATATCGGTAGGAATAGATAGACAAATCAATCAGTTCCGTAGGAA
>JBFLXS010000387.1 GCA_040755795.1 bacterium
TAATGACCCTCTGGGTTATCTTTTGGGACTCCAAAATGTCAAGAGAAACAAAAAGATGGCAAGAAATGAGGTAACACAATGCCACGCACCGTAAATATAGCCTTAAGTTCTACGCAACGCTCTCAAATGCTCCGTACTATGTTAAGCATTTTTTCTTGACAAAATATAAGTTTATAGTGTATCTTAATCAGGAAATGGATAATGAAAATGGAAATAAAATGAGTTTTATTGAACATTTAGAAGAATTACGGATAAGAATTATTAAATGTTTGATTTGTGTTTTTGTCTTTTTTTGTATTTCTTATTTCTTTAGTAAACAGATATTAGGCTATGTCGTTAAACCAATAGGAAAGGTTGTGTTTATCAGTCCCCAGGAGGCATTTCTTTCATATATGTTTCTATCTTTTTGGGTAGGGTTGTTTGTTTCTTCTCCTATTATCCTTTTTCAAATCTGGAGGTTTATGGCTACTGGTCTACTAAAACACGAAAGAAAATCTATTTTAATCTATGCACCAATTTCTTTTTTTCTATTTGCTTGTGGCGTTGCCTTTGCGTTTTTTGTGGTATTGCCAATTGGGGTAAAGTTTTTATTAGGTTTTCAAACGGATTTTTTAGAACCAATGATTACTATTAGCCGATATATTTCTTTTGCAGGTATGTTCCTATTAGGATTTGGGATAGTATTTCAATTGCCAATAGTGATTTTATTTTTAACACAAGTTGGATGGCTAAGCACCTTAAGCCTGCGGCACAATAGAAAATATGCCATCTTGCTTATCTTTATCATCTCGGCGATATTCACTCCACCTGATGTCATATCCCAAATTTTAATGGCGATACCATTAGTTTTTTTACTTGAAATTAGTACCTGGATAGCGGTATTATTTGAGAGGAAAAAACGAAGAGAAAATAAGTAAGATACTTTCACGGTCTGACCTTTTTTCATAGGGGACCTTACATAAGCCAGTTTAACGGGTTGTCTGGTTCGCCGTTGACCCGTATTTCAAAATGAAAATTATATCCTTCACTCTCAAAAGGACCACCGACTATACCTATGGAACTTCCTTTAGATACCTTATTACCAACATCAACCAAAATGTTTGATAAATGTGCATAAAGGCTATAAAGCCCTTCACCATGGTCAATCATCACCAACATTCCATATCCTTTAAACCAGTTTGCAAAAACCACTTTACCGTCCTTTACCGAAAAAACTGTTTCTCCCTGGGGAGTTAAAATATCAATGCCTTTGTTGACTATCTGAGCATTAAATTTTGGATGTTTATAACTCCCATAGCCACGATAAAGTTTACGGTTTTTTACTGGCCAGGGTAAATCTCCTTTTCCTCGAAGAACAATTTGTCTGCCTTCATGCGTTTTCCTCATCTCTAAATTTTTTATTAATTGTTTTAATTCTAATGAATCTCTTTCTAATTTAGATATTTGTTGTTGATACAGGGATTTTTCACCTTGTATTTTAGTCAAAAGTCGCTTTCTATTTTTTTTCAGCCTTTCCTGTTTATTCAAAAAATTTTCTTGAGACTTTTCTATCTTACACAATTTATTATGATGAGATTGTAATATTCTTTTTTTCTGTAGATAAGCGTTCTTTTTATTATTTATATCCTCAATTAGTTCTGTATCTGCATGGGCAATCAGTGACATAAAATATAGCCGTTTAGAAATCTCAGTAAAATCATCGGTATTCAGTAAATTCCCTAATAAATCCCCTCCTCTATATTTATAGATAGCGGTAAGTCTTTTAAGAAGTATTTGTTGTCTTCTATTTAACTGAGCACTGGTTAAGTTAACACTTTTTTGCGTGAGACCAATATTTTCCTGAACATTGGTTAATTGTTTTTCAAGTAAATTTATTTTATCTGCGGTGGTTTTAATTTGTATTTCTACTTTCGCAAGTTCATGAACGGCATTTTTCTCTTGTCCGCTGAGATAATTTATTTTAGATTTCTTTTTTTCTATTTCCTTTGTAATATTAGAAAGTTTACCTTTTTTCTGACTAATGTCATCAGTATACCCCTGAACACAACTTAAGAGTAAAAAAGATAAGATTAAAATAGTTTTCATTTCTACCCCCGTTTTATTTTTTCGATTTTAAGAAATAATGTAAAGAAAGAAAACTTCCCAGACATCCCAGAACAGCACTGGCTGAAAGTATGCCTAATATGGATTCTACAGGAAGAAATTTAATCGGTATAAGTTGAAAAAAGGCATCAGATATCCATAATTTGAATATAATAAATTTATAAATGAACCATAATAACCCAATAGCCATTCCTCCACTTATTATTCCTTGTAATGTTCCTTCGATTAATGCCGGGAAACGAATAAACCAATTAGTTGCCCCAACTAATCTCATAATGGTTATTTCCTCTCCTCGGGCAAAAAGTCCTAATTCAATGGTATTTGAGATAATTATTAAAGTCGCTATACATAAAATAATACCTACGCCGAGAATTATTATTCTTAATCCATAAGTAATTTTAGCCAGGATATTTACTACTCTTTGTCCATAATCTACCTCAGTGACTAATTCAGATTTTTTGAGTTCCTCAGCTATTTTACCTACTTCATCCCAGATAAACTTGCTCCCCTTTAACTTAACCTCTAAATAATTTGGTAATGGATTACAGGGGAGGTTATTCAAAATATCCTTCTTTTCTCCTAAATTCTCTCTAAATTTTTGGAGAGCCTCTTCTTTTGAAATATAAATTACCTGACTGACCTCTTCTTTCTCTCCTATTATTTTCTCAAATTCAATAATTTCTGTTTCAGACAATCCACTTTTTAGATAAACGATAATTGATGTCCTTTTGACTAAAAAGATGTCAACTATTCCTTTCACATTAGTTGTAAATAGTAAAAACAGGCTTAAGATGAATAGGGTAATAGTGATTATTCCAATACTGGCATAACTCATTAAACCTGCTCGTTTAAAATTCAAGAGGGCTTCTTTAACAAAATATTTAATCATACCAAAACTCCATTTTCAACTATCTCACCATTGGCGAGATGAATTATTCTCCCGCCATATCTTGTGGCTAAATCCAGGTTATGCGTGGCGATTATTACGGTTGTTCCTTGTTGATTAACATTCAGAAATAGATTTATAATTCCATCAGTCAATTGTGCATCTAAATTTCCTGTAGGTTCATCAGCTAAAAGGATAGTTGGGTCATTTATTATTGCCCTGGCAATTGCAACCCGTTGTTGTTCTCCGCCGGATAATTCATGTGGAAGACAGGATTTTTTTTGAGTCAATTCCACGATATTTAATGCCTTAATCGTTCTTTTATAAACCTCAGGTTCCTTAATCCCGGTTACTCGTAAGGCAAAAGCAACATTGTCAAAAACTGATTTTGAATATAATAATTTAAAATCTTGAAATACAATGCCAATTCGTCTTCGTAAATAAGGTATATTTCGCTCAGGCATATTACCAACATCTTTATTGGCGACGAAGACAAATCCAGAGCTTGGTCGTTCATCGACATAAAGCATTCGTAAAAGGGTAGTTTTGCCTGCTCCAGAGTGTCCAACCAAAAAGACAAATTCCCCTCGCTCAATTTTAAAGGTAATATTATTCAATGCCCGAATGCCGTGATTATAAATTTTAGTTAGATAACGAAATTCAATCATTTTAACTCTCCTGAAAATAGGAAGTAGAGAGTAGAAAGTAGAAAGTAGAGAGTAAAGAAAACATCACTCCACACGCCTATCTCCTTACTTCCTACCTTCTATCTCCTACCACTATTTTCATCCTCCTCGTATCATCTATTCTTTTGTTTCATATTTGTAGACCTTTGGTTTAAAATCAACCTTATTTTTTAAAACCATGGTATCTTCTTTTAAAGACAAAAGATAAAATCCTTCTTTTTCTGCAATCCTT
>JBFLXS010000388.1 GCA_040755795.1 bacterium
TGTGGAAAACAACAAATTTCCATAAATTTCTATTAGTTTCTACTAATTTCAATTTTTTTAATAATATCTCCCTATCTCCTTAATCTCCACATCTCCTTTTGTTACACCACCTGAACGCTTACAAAAAATTAGCAAAATTGGTGTGTTATTTTTCAACATAACACTAATTTCTATCCTTATGCTTTTATTTTTTTCATAGCAAGATGGTGCCATTCAATCAAAATAGGACTTGCCACATAAATAGAAGAATATGTTCCGATGACAATTCCTAATAATAAAGCTAAGCAGAAATCAAAAGTTACCTGGCTACCATAAATGACAAGCGCCAGAAGGACTAAAAGTACAGTTAGAGTTGTGACGATTGTGCGACTTAAAACTTCGTTTATACTTGAGTTAATGATTACCTCATAAGCCTCTTTGCGTCGTAGTTTTAAGTTCTCACGAATACGGTCAAAAACCACAACTGTATCAGTTAGAGAGTATCCGGCTAAGGTCAGGAGGGCAGTTATAGTTAAAAGGGTAATTTCGCGGTTTGTTATCCAGACTAAACCATACACCGCTAAAACATCATGTAGGGTAGCAACAGCGGCGGCTAATCCAAATCTAAATTCAAATCTAAACGCTATATACAAAGTTATAGCGATTATTGCCCAGAATATCGCCCAAAAGGCTTTGGTTTTAAGGTCTTTACCTATCTTCGGACCTACTTCTTCGACTCGCTCCATCACAAATCTATTCCCGCTAAATTCCTGACTAAATATCTTTCTTATTCGCTCATCTATTTTCTCACCTTTTACCTCTGCCTTTCGCGTCCTGATTAATACCCGATTAGATTCTGCCATTTGTTGTATTTCACTTTCAGGTAAGTTATTTGAAACTAATGCCTGTCGTAATCTATCTGCGGTAACTGGTTTTTGAAAACTTATCTGAACCAAAGAACCTCCCGCAAAATCAACACCCAAATTCGCTTTCCCTATTGCTGTAAAAATAATGGCAACAATGCCTATAACGACTAATATAGTTGAGCCTATGTAAGCATAATATCGAACCCCTACAAAATTTATCTTAGGATTTTTAAGTAATTCTATCATTGAATCTCCTCTATGTCAATTTTATATTTGCTAATTTGTCAATAGAAAATCCTGCATGCAAAAAACAGGTTAATCCCAATACAGCAAAATATATAGTTACAATTGTATTACAATCTGGATTAAATAAACACTGATTGTATAATATGAAAGAAATCCACACTCCCAAACCGAAAAAGATTCCTCTTCCCATCCATTCAAATAAATAATATTTCCGTTTAGGAGTGTATTCTTTCTTTTCTACTTCATATTCTAAATCTTCCATTTCAATTTTACCTGGCAATGAGGACATCTCGTCATTCCTCTCTGGACTTCCAAACCACAATGAGAACAGGTATAAACCTCTTGTGAGATCATTTTTATCAGTTCAAGAGTAATCCATGCACCACCAATAAGTGCTCCTATTCTAAATAAAGTCTCTAAAAAATTTTCTTTTTGTTCTGCCATTTTTCTTAATCCTAATTTAAAATCTATGGTCTATAGTCTTTAAATACTAAGTATCTGATATTCTTTTCTTAAGTCAAAAATAAGTCGAGTGATAACGATTGCCGTAAATAGGCTAATGGTCACACCAAGAGATAAGGTTACGGCAAAGCCTTTGATTGGTCCAGTGCCAAAGACAAAAAGGATAAGAGCGGTAATTAATGTTGTTACATGCGAATCAAAGACAGTCCAGAATGCCTTTTTATATCCCGAATCGATAGCGGTTTTAACCGGTCTGCCAGCACGGAGTTCCTCTCTTATCCGCTCAAAGATAAGGACATTAGAATCAAGTGCCATACCCATAGTTAAGATAATACCGGCGATACCTGGTAAGGTTAATGTTCCTTTAAACCCGGCTAATCCACCTAACAACATTACTAAACAGCCAACCAGAGCAACATTGGCAATTACACCCGACACTTTATAGTAAATACCCATAAATAGAACAACTAACATAAATCCAGCCATTGAGGCAATAATTCCTTTATGGATAGAATCTTGCCCCAGTGAGGGACCAACAGTGCGTTCTTCTATCACTTTAACCGGTGCCGGCAGAGCTCCTGCGCGTAGAATAATCTTCAGGTCTCGCGCATCTTCTAATGTAAAATTACCTTCAATTTGAGCTCTTCCTCCGTCAATTCTACTTCTAATTACTGGAGCAGACCTGACTTTCCCATCCAAAACAATGGCTAACTGTTCATTAATATGGGCACCAGTTACCCGGGCAAATTTTCTTGCCCCAACTTTATTAAACTCAAGTGAAACAACTGGTTGACTTACTATTCCACCCTGATTACTATCAACCCAGGCATTGACTAAAGTATCACCCGTTAATTCCGGGTCTTTTTTCACCAGGAATTTCTTCCCCTCGTCATCCTCTAATATCTCATAACCTCTTGGTATCTTCCCTGCCTCAGCATCATCCAATCGTTCGTTATCAACTAATCTAAATTCTAAAAGTGCGGTTGAACCAATTAAGTTTTTCGCCCGTCTTGGGTCTTTTAAACCAGGTAGTTGAACAACAATTCTATCCTTTCCTTCTTTTTGAATAATCGGCTCTGATACCCCAAATTTATCTACTCGATTCCGGATAATCTCTAATGCTCGGTCAACTGCATCTGAGGGGTCAGAACCCGGAGGTAATTTCGCTGTATCCACCTCTAAAACTAAATGCATTCCTCCTTGCAGGTCTAAACCTAATTTTATTTTCTGCTGAGGAGGTAACATCAGAAATATACACACACCCATTACACCAGTAATAAGTAGTGCCTTCCATTTTAAATTTCTTCTCACTTTTTTATCTCCCTTTTATCAGTTTAAAAAAAAAGACAATAGACAACCTGTCATTGTCCCCTGTAAATTAGAAGATTAAATACTCTTTAGCCCTCTGAAGTGAAATTCAACTAATGGTATCAGCATAAGCGAAGTGCTTCAGCATTTCGTTTATGCTGAGTTATCTGCCGTTGTGGGCAATTTTCTCATTTTTTATTTCTCAAATATTACTTTTCTATTCGAATGGTCAAATTTAATATCAAACTGATCGAATATGTCTAACCTACCAAGTAAAAATGGCACCTCTTCTATTAAAACCCAACCAATTCGAGTTTCAACCTCATCATTTCCTATTTTAATCTTGACCCGTTTGATGATATAGGGAATTGCTCCTTCCCCAATGCCTTTGAGTTCTTTAATTTCTTCTTTTTCTATTTCAAATCCCAAGTAATCTCCTGCTCTTTTTGGTATCAAAGTAATATCTGCACCAGAATCAAGGAGCATTTCGCATCTAAAACTCTTTTCACCACTGGTAACTCGGAGAACTACATATGGTTTCCAAATTACTCCAAAATCCTTTAATTGTTCTTCACAATAAGGGAATTCAATCATACTACCATCAAATCCTCCTTTGGAATTTTAGCAATAAGTGGGTCATCTGAGACTTTTTTTCCTTTCTCAATCACCTCTATAAAATCAATCCCATGAGCTACTATTTCCTCTCTTACAACAGCAATATATTCCCCCCTATATTTAAGCCTTTCTTCTAAATGTGAATCTAACCAATTTGCTTCCTTATCACAGGGTATTTTATTATGTTTCATCTTTTTATCATCTCCTCTCTTTTAAATTTTTCCCTGCCTGCAATGAGCATGCCGTTGGCGGGCATTCCTCTTTTTAAATTGCTCTTATTCTCTCAAGTCCATTCAATATTCAAGAGGCTGTTGACAAGAAAAAGTATAGTCCCTTTGATGAGGAAGAAGTTTTAATGTATGTATAACTCTATTAAAATAAAGCACTTGAGAGGTTACACTTAAATTTACATGGATTTATTCAC
>JBFLXS010000389.1 GCA_040755795.1 bacterium
AGTGGAGAAAAGAAGAGTTAACTGATAGGATTATTAATGCCTGTAGCAGTGGATAAAGAAATAGGGTTACTGGTAAATTTCGCAGACTCCAGGATTGATGTCCGAAGGGTGGAGCAAGAAAAAGTTTAAGCCATTTCTCCAATTCTCCCTTTTCCCCATTTCTCCTTGTTTACACTTCTAATGTATAGCCCTGAACGGTTACCTTTATCTATTATAGAGGATAAACTTTTATAAGGGAGGTACTACTTGTATGATAAATTCTGGAGATACTACTTGGATTTTAATCTCAACTGCTCTCGTGATGCTTATGACACCTGCCCTGGGGCTATTTTATGGTGGGATGGTGGGTAAGAAAAACATCCTTTCTACTATGATGATGTCTTTTGTCACTTTAGCTTTAATAAGCCTGCAATGGGTAATTTATGGCTATAGTTTATGTTTTGGAAAAGATGTTTATGGAATAATTGGTGGCTTGAATTTTCTGGGATTAAATGGTGTCAGCCAGACGCCAAATCCTGACTATGCTGGCACAATTCCTCATATTGCCTTTATGCTCTTTCAAATGATGTTTGCCGTCATCACTCCAGCCTTAATAACAGGTTGTTATGTAGAAAGGGTAAGTTTTGGTGGTTATTTAGTTTTTACCCTACTTTGGGCAACATTTGTCTATGACCCTGTTTGTCACTGGGTTTGGGGTGTGGGTGGATGGCTTCGGAATTGGGGTGTATTAGATTTTGCCGGCGGGATAGTGGTGCATATTTCAGCCGGTGTATCGGCTTTGGCGGCAAGTTTTGTCATAGGTAAAAGGAAAGGATATGGGAAAACGACTTATGAACCATCAAATATCCCACTTACAATTATAGGTGCATTTTTATTGTGGTTTGGATGGTTTGGTTTTAATGGTGGTAGTGCTTTGACCTCAGGCGGACTTGCTTCAAATGCCTTTTTAGTGACCAATATTGCCGGTGCTGCTTGTGGATTGATGTGGATGTTGTTATCCTGGAATTACAAGCGACCCAGTGCCCTGGGCTTTGCTACAGGTTGTATCGTGGGACTGGCTACCATTACACCCGCCTCAGGTTATGTAGGACCTTTGTCTGCAATTATCATTGGCCTGGTGTCAGCATTTCTGGGTTATTATGCCATATTACTGAGGATGAAAACAAGCCTTGATGACTCTCTGGATGTATTCGCCTGTCACGGTATAGGTGGAATGTGGGGAGTGATTGCCACAGGAATATTTGCTCAAAAGGCAATAAATCCATCTGGTGCTGATGGATTACTCTATGGAAATCTAAACCAATTTTTAACCCAAGTCTATGCAGTTGCAATTGTATCCATCTATTCCTTTGTCGCTACATTCATCCTGGCAAAGCTGGTGGATATAGTTGTGGGATTGAGGGTAATGGATAAGGAAGAGGTTGTAGGACTGGATATTTCACAACATGCGGAAACTATTATCTAAAAAGAGGTGAGTTATGAAAAAGGTAGAAGCAATAATCAGACGGGAAAAATTACAAGCGGTAAAAGAAGCCTTATCCAAAGAAGGCGTTATAGGTTTAACGGTAATAGAGGTCAAAGGAAGGGGAGAGCAAGGTGGAATAACCCTGGAATGGCGGGTTGGGGAATATAAGGTTGATATCCTTCCAAAGATTAAATTGGAAATTGTCATAGAAGATGAATTAGTCAATAAGGTGGTAGAAATAATATGCCATTCAGCCAGAACCGGTGAAGTAGGTGATGGAAAGATATTTGTTTCAGATATTCTGAAGGTAATAAAAATTAGGATGGGGGAAGAGTTGGGTTACCATAAGGGCTGATTTTTTACTTTAATATATATCCCTCGTTATACAGGGTAAAAAATAAAGATGGAGGTGTTAAATATGCTAACCAAAGATGATGTGCTCAAATTAGTCAAGGAGAACAATGTAAAGTTTACTCGGTTATGGTTTACAGATGTTCTCGGTCAGTTAAAAAGTTTTGCCATAACCGACAAAGAGATGGAGAATGCTCTAAATCATGGGATGGGGTTTGATGGTTCGTCAATCACCGGCTATCAAGCTATTGAGGAAAGCGATATGATTGCTATGCCTAACCCAGATACATTCCAATTACTTCCCTGGAGACCAAAAGAGAATGCTGTAGCCAGGATGTTTTGTGATGTTTTGGTGCCTGGAGGTAAAGAATATGAAGGAGACCCAAGATATGTCTTGAAAAGGGCATTAAAGAGGATGGAAGAGATGGGTTTTGACCATTATTATATTGGACCAGAACTTGAGTATTTCTACTTCAATTCCTCTGATGCTACTGATGTGCTTGATGAAGGTGGCTATTTTGATTTGACTACCCTTGATGCAGGAAGTGACCTGCGTCGCGAAACTATTCTGGCTTTAGAATCAATGGGCATCCATATTGAATATAGTCACCATGAAGTAGGCAAAAGCCAACATGAGATTGATATGAGGTATGCAGATGCACTGAAGATGGCAGACAATGTGATGACCTATCGTTTAGTGGTCAAGGAAATAGCTCAGAAATACGGAGTCTATGCCACATTTATGCCCAAGCCAGTCTTTGGGATAAATGGTAGTGGTATGCATACCCACCAATCACTCTTTAAAGGAAATAAGAACGCCTTCTTTGACCCAAACGATAAATATCACTTAAGCAATGTCGCTAAACAGTTTATTGCCGGACAATTAACCCATGCTAAAGAGATGAGCGCTATTTTTGCCCAGTGGGTGAATTCTTATAAACGACTTGTCCCGGGTTATGAAGCACCTGTTTATATTGCCTGGAGTAATCGTAACCGCTCAGCGTTAATGAGAATCCCTGTCTATCATCCAGGTAAGGAGCAAGCCACCAGGGCAGAGTTAAGGTGTCCTGACCCTGCTTGCAATCCATACCTTACCTTCGCCGTTATGCTTCAGGCAGGTTTAGATGGCATTGAAAAAGGATATACACTCCCAGAGCCAATGGAGAAAAATCTCTATCATTTGACGGATGATGAAAGAAAGGAATTAGGGATTGAATCCTTACCCGGTAGTCTGGGAGAAGCAATATCCATTGCTGAAAAGAGCGACTTAATCAAAAGAGCACTGGGCGACCATATCTTCCCAAGATTCATTAATTTGAAAAAGAAGGAATGGGAAGAATATCGCATCCAGGTAACTCAGTATGAGTTAGATAAGTATCTTTCGATTCTGTAAAGGAATACCTTTACGATAACCCTTGACATATAGATAATCTTTACCGTAGATTAACCCCGTTAGACAAAATTCTAACGGGGTTAATTGTTGTTAATTGCGTAAAATCTTACAACCTGTGCAATTAGTTTTATTCAAGAAGTTAGAACTAAAAACTTACCCACTATTCTGAAAATCAAGAAACTATCGTGGTTGGTGTTCATTTAACCGCAAAGTGCGCAAAGATTTTTCGCAAAGAACGCAGAGATTTTTTTAGTTCCTTTCGTGTCCTTTGCGGTTTCTCCTTTGCACTCTTTGCGGTGAAAAATTTACCTGCACAGGTCAAAAGTTTTTGTTGACTTATGATAAAATTTCTGCTAAAATATTTTTTTGGTCAAAGAAACACTTGGTGAACACATCTTCTCCCGATTTCTCTATAATAAAATGAAAGAATGGGATAATGACAGAATTCAGGTTACTTCACATGAAATAGATAAGTATTTGCCGATGTTATAAGGGTGAAACAAATGGCACTATCAGACGAAATAAGCAAATGGATTAAGATTGAAGTAGAAAAGGCAGGTGCTGAAGGCATAGTTGTAGGATTGAGTGGCGGAATTGATTCGGCGGTCACAGCGGCTCTATCAAAAAAGGCTGTGGGAGATAATGTTCTGGGGTTAATAATGCCCTGTCTTAGTTCCATCGCAGATGAAGA
>JBFLXS010000390.1 GCA_040755795.1 bacterium
TATCATAGGTATAATTGGCAAATGCTGTCGTCCCGGTAGCGTCTGAATATTCCTGTGTAAGATTACCGGATTGGTCATAAGTAAATAATCGTTGAAAGATAGGGTTACTGGTTTTTTGGGTATCAATTGTCTTTATCCAGCCGCGAGGATAATATGAGTATTTAGTGGTGATACCATTGGCAAAGCTAATATTATCTACCGCAGATTCCGGGGTATAGATATATGTAACAGAACCAATGTCGTTGATATTGAGTGAAGTAAGTTGATTGAGGTGGTTATAAGAGTAATTAGTTACTTTACCTGCCGGGTCGGTGATAGATGTGAGATTATCTCCAGAATCATAGGCATATCTGGTAACATAGTTAGCACCACTAAGGAACTGTTCTTGCCTGACCAATCTATCCCTGGCATCATAGTAATAGGTAGTTGTTCCTGCCCCATCTATCATTCGGGTAAGGTTCCCAACTGGATAGTTATCCCCCTGAGGTGCATAAGGATGCTTACCGTCATAGAGGTAATCTACCTTCGACTCAAAGCCTTGTGCCTCATAGGGATTATCTCCAGAGTAGTTGAGGAGACCTTTTTGGGTAAGTCTATTGAGGATGTCATAACGATATTCTACCCAGAGTCCTTCTTGAATATGCAAGGCATCTCGTTTGAATCGCAGATTGCCATTATTATCGTAATGGTATTCGGTTATACCGGTATCAGGATGAGTCTTTTTGATTAATCTGCTCAAGGTATCGTATTCATACTCAGTGATATTGCCTTCTGGGTCTACTACTCTGATTAAGTTACCAGGAATGTCGTATTCATAGGTAGTGGAGTTATTAAAGGATATACCATCAATAGAGTCAGTTTGTTTCTCTATCATATTACCTAATTTATCAAATTTAGTTTGTGTCCAGTGGTTATTTTCATCTTTCACACTAACTATTCGATTCTGACCATCGTTACTATAGGAAGTTGTTACTGTACTATTATCTGGGTAAATTACCTCAGAGATGCGGGCTAATGGGTTTGGCTCATAGATGTATTTAGTATATCCTCCCCTACCTTCTTTCTCGATATAAGGTTTAAATATCTTTTCTTTCAAGCCCAATTTATTATATTCAATATCGCTAATGATGTCATTATCAACTTTTATATTCCAGTTAATGGTTACGCTTTTAATCACTGGTGTTTCAGCAGAGCTATTGGAGGTAGAGATTTCCATCTTCCAGCGGATATATTTCTTTATAGAGGATTGAATACCATCTATATCATCACTTGTTACCTGTTTCCAATCTTCCCAATTTATCCCATCATCACTACTCTGGGTATAAATCTGAATGAATCGACGGCTAGGTGGAGGCTCAGGTGGCGGAGGTGGCATGAAACAAGGTATTGGTCCCCAGTATATCTGTCCATTGGACACCTCTACTTGAAACTTACCCCAGGACACAATATCTCCACAGTAGATGGGTGGAGAGATAATATTAGCCCTATTAACATACTTCCACCCCTCCACATGATAGGTAGCACCATAATAAGCCTTACGACTCCACTTACTACCATTACAACGAAACCTTATTCGAAGCACATTATTAGCATAATCTATATATGTTCCATTATCATAACTGTGATGTTGTTGAAGATTTGTCCTCCACCATTTGTCCATTTTATAACTGGAATCTGATAGAGAAAGGTTATACTCATAGCTCTTTCCATGTCGAGTCTCCGCATAAACCGGGAGATAATTATATCCTCCGGTGAGCTTTGCTAAGACTAAATTCCCATTTTCAGTAGTTACATTACTCATTTGACACTTACTCCAGTCCTTTTCCCATTTTTGGGAATAAGATTCAATAGAAGCATCATTAGTATTTTCAGCCTCGGTCCGGAGTAATTTGCCTAATCCGTCATAATGTTTTCTAACCTGTATGGTTTTAGTCCCGGTAATTTTTTGCCAGGTAGTTATCATATTCAGGTTAGCGTTCTGTGGTTCCTCTGGTAGAGGAGAGGGAGAAAACGGCATTGGAGAAGAGTTATAATTATTAAGCTTTTCATTCTTGACATAACCAAGCAAACCTTTGGTTATGGCATAGTAATAATCATACGCTACTGTTGGGGATTCAATAGTATCCCCCGGTTTTACCTCCTTCTTCAGCCTGCCAAAATTATCATAGAGATAAATGGTAGAAATACCATTAGCATCTGTGACAGTTCCAATAGTTGTATCGTTGTTGTAGAAAGTAGCAGCCGTATGTCCTAAGGTATTTTGAACTGCGGTAAGGTAAGCATGTGAGAAATAGCCACCGCCATTAATATCATTGTATGTACCATCAGTTTCGGGTTCTTTATAAGGATTGGAATTATCGCCATAGAAATATGTAGTAGTGCCGTTATTGCCATCTACTTCTTGCAGTAGGTTACCGTAGACATCGTATTTCAGGAATTTTGAGGTGCAGATAAGTTCATCCTCATCAATTATCCCATTAGGGTTGTTAATATTGTCTAACCATTGGTAAGTTGCTTGAGGACGAAGAAGGTCGGTATTCGTATCAGTTCCCCAATCAGTTCTACTTTCATTGACCAGGGTAAGTGTTTCACCCTGGTTTTTATAGACAGAGTGGCTATATCCTGGCGATAACCAATGCCTTTCTTTTAGTTGAGGATATTGCTCAAAGGCATAGGTAATTTGAGTAATTCTATCGTTGGTATCGCCTTTTTCAATCTTCTTACTAATTAAGCCATTACTGGGATTATATTCGAATTCTGTAGTGTTAGTGATACCATCAATAGTTGTCTCTACCCTATCCAGTTTTGCCCAGCCACTGGTTAAATTTTCTTTGTCGTTTGACCATTCTACCTGTTCATCAAATTTATAACTATATTCTACTGATTTAGTAAGATTCTTTAAAGAGTCATAAAATTTAGTAGTTTTTAGTATTCCCCTTTTATATTCTATATCCTGATAATAATCCCAAAATACACTAAAATTACTCAGATAAGCATCCTTTTTATCACATGCTACCCAAAATTCAATTGTATGAGAAGCTGGAGCAACCTCTATTTCTTCTGTTGAATGGCGTCTCCAGTAGTCATTATAGGTACCTCCACCAACATATTGAAAATATACCGATTTATTATCTAATCTTATATCAACTTGATAAGCATAGTTGGAATCACTTTGTATCCCATAGCAGGCAATTTTAACCTTTGCTTTATGGTCTAACTTAATATTAAATGCCTTGATATAATACCAGGCAACATCATGTTCTATCTTCCACATAGAAAGGTCGGATAACAGAGTTTTTCTCTGCCAGCCAGTAAATTCATTGACTACATAACCGTAAGGAATTTCAGTGGGTGTGTTAGGATTATATCCTGGGATAGTCGTTACCTTTTTGTAACCAACATAGGATTGTTCCTGGGGAGAAGTAAGCGTATGAAAAGGAGGATCTGATGAGGAAAACGGAGCAGGTTCTACAGAAACAAGTCCACTACTATGACTATTATTCCAATCTAAATCATTTGTACTATATAAATATCGGGTATAGGATTTATTACCTAATCCGTCGTCTGCTGTTACTGTGCCAACTCTAATTCCCCCACCATATTTTTTCTCAGTTTCTCCTTCCAGGCAATAAACATCAGACTCATATGCCCATTCGGTAAAGCCACCAGTAGGAGAAGTAACTTTGGTTAAAGACCATACCCAGGGTTTTAATCCATTAAGTTTAGATTCAAGATTATGAGTTCCTTCTGAGCCCTTTTCATAGTAATATCCCCACCTATCCCATTTGTATTTATCCCAATTTGGGTTATCCGGATGATAAGTAAAGACCATTGGTGGTAAAGATTCACCTTTTGTTTTACCACCTCGACCATATTGGGTAATCTTTTG
>JBFLXS010000391.1 GCA_040755795.1 bacterium
TATATATTCCCTCTGTGTTCTCTGTGACTCTGTGGCTATATCCTGAACGGTTACAAAGATTTTAACTCATGTCAATAGAAATTTGCCTACTGCCTGTGATTCCCAAACCCACACCATAACTAAAAGTCATTTGCAACGCTCTCTCAGACACTGGACATCAGACACAAGACTATAGACTCTATTTATGCAGGAAATTAGGGGATGGTTCATTTTCGGGCAATTTCCTATGATTTTTTCGGATATCTATTTGTAAGTGTTCACAGAAAATTGAAATTGGAAATTAGAAATTGGGCTGAAGTGAAAAACCCAATTTCTAATTTCAGCGTTTAAGTGAACAAATAGTTATCTTCCCACCTCATAACTGAGGGATTACGTATAGGCTGGTCTCCCAAGCCTTCATTCTTCTGCTGGAAGAGTTGAAAGAGTAGAAAGAGTTGGAAGTGTTGGATGAGTTGAAGGAGTTTCTTCACTGACACGGACACTATCACTGACATAGGTAAGGATTAGGAAAAATTTAGGGAGTGAAGTTTTGAGGATGGTAACCGTTCAGGATATAGCCACAGAGTCACAGAGGGAATATATAACCACGAATGAACACGAATAATAAAAAGATTTGTAGTGCGAGGCTTTAACCTCGCTTCTGGCAAGCAGGAAAGCGAACCTAAAGGTTCGCACTACATTTATCGAATGTCACAGGTTAATTCCTGTCCATTTGTGGCTAATTCCTCTAATTTTCTGTGAACTCTGTGCCTCTGTGGCTGAACGGTTACTACAAATGTGCAACAAAGGTCATCCAAAATCCTAATAAATCTTGATATTTCCCTGGAGTTGGTGGGAACTGAGGTGGGTTGTTATCATCCACTGTTGCTGGGTCATCTATTTCTGAAGTTACTTCACCCCATAGATAATATGTTTGACCACCACTGGTATCCAAATTTTCGACTAATGGATAAGTGGATAAATAGTCTATGTCTTTAAATTCGTCCTCTGGTGGAGTATTCTGATTATCACCACCAATGGCATATCTAGCCTCTAATATAGGTTTAGCAGGATTTGTTTTATGAACGAGATCACCTGCCCCTTCTAAATAAATATCACAGCGCGCATTTCCCTCTACATCTATCTTTGTTCCAGGTGCCTTATATTTTCCTGGGGAAGTAATTTCCCAGTATAATCCTGTCCCTTGAACCTTTACGGTAATAAATGGATCTACTTTTGCACCGATGGTGTTATATGTAAATATTGGTCCTGGATTCTCTCCATCACATTCTCCTTCTATTTCACTACCCCACGCATCTAATTCCGCATTTAATTCTGCCTTTACCTCACGGCTAAATAATATCATCATACCTATTATAATATATACATATATTTTCATTTTATTTTTTTACCTCCTTCAAAATATTAAATGTTCTCGTATAAAACGAAGCCTTCTTCTACCCCGTTAGAAAATAATTATCTATTTGTTACCATCTTGCCCAAAAGATTGCTGATAAAAAGAGAGAATTTATTCCTTTCTCTATCTTTTCTATCGGCATTTATCTATCCCCCTATGTGGAGAGATAATTTCTCACCTAACTTATATGAACCACACCATAATATTAAATATGTCCATAGATGATGATAATATATCCATCTGGGTCTAAATAATGACCTGGTTCATCATTTCCTTCAACCCTAATTTTATTCCAGAGATATTTACTCACATACGAGATATAGGTTGGTGCAATATCCCATTCTAAATCCCCGTGATTAGGATTAGTAGGGTCATTACTTCCTGGGATGATAGCCTTATTGGGTGGTAATATTCCCTCAAATGGATTATCAATTTCGTTATCCCCGGTTGCAAACCATGTTTCTAATATATTTGCGCCTGTATTGTAATCCGGGGGATATGCTGTATTTATTAAGTTATCAACATCACCTACACCAATATTAAATAAAGAATTTGCCTTTACCATTATCAACGGTCCTGCACTGGCCGCTTCTCCTGTTCCACCATTAATATCCCAGGTAATGTTAGGGTCAACAATTATTATTTTCAAATATGGGTATACATCTCCTGTGACCCTTATTTTACCACTGACAATCTCACCTTCTCCAGCCTGCTCAATATGGTCTCCTTTTAATATTGCACCCCTGGCCACAGGAATATCTACCTTACTGGTAATTGCAATTGTTATTAAGAACAACGCTATTATATAACCTCTCCACCCCTTCAATTTTTTACTCATTCTTCTTTCTCCTTAGAATTTATATATTTTAGTTTCCTTTTCCCGGTAACATAGCAACAACACACTCTTTCTTTCTCCCCATATATAAATATTTACTTCTCTATACTTCAAAATTTATATAACCACACTTTCACGCGAGATTCATCTTTTTCACCATTTTTAGGGAAGGAGGAAAGAAATTTTTTCCTCCTTCCCCTTTTTTTCATCTATAAACCTTTCTTCTTCTCTAAATGTGTCCATGGAAGACTATTGTAACTGCACCTTCATACCAACCACCGGCTTGCTCTTCTACAGGTATCTTTGGCCACTGACAGTACTCATCAGAATTGGCGGTCGCTGGAGGATTCATCATAGTATTCACTTCGCACATTAAGACAAAGTCGTCATACTCCCCCTGTATAAGCGCATAGGATGTTGGCAGGACCACCTCATCTGGACCTACTAAATCTGTCCAGTCAAGCTTTACAGCGTAAGGACAGTTACTCTTGACCCGAATAAGTGGTCCTTCTTCCTCATAGATCCCTGGTGATGTAATTTCCCAATGAATATGCTGTTCGCTAATCCATACATTTAAATATGGGAAGACATCTGCCGTCACATGAATCCTCACCGTCACTTCCTCACCTTCACCTTCATCCGGGATATTATCCGATTTCAGTACTGTCGGACCTGGAATCTCGCCCTCTACATGTGCAAGACACATTACTGGCACTGCTATTATTCCTAATACAGCCATCAACATTAGTAATTTCTTCATTCTTTATCACCTCCTTTTTTTGTTAAAATTAGATTTCTGGAAAATACCATTTTTTTGTCATTCCACACTTGATACGAACTTTCAAAGTCATTTATTTTCCCTTAATTTCTGCTTTGGCGTGAATGACACATAAAGTAAAATCTCATTTTCCAGAACTCTTTAATAAATTACCTCCCCTCACCTCTCCTGTCCTTTTAGGATAGAATTTGCAGCACTTCTCGGTGAATTTTTAGAGACTGAATTCACCTATGTTTAGGAGAGATAGAAAAAAATATTTTTCGTAAAGATTTTGAGAGGAAAATAAGGAATAATGAGTCTCTATCTAATTTTTCACCGAGAATTTCTGTAGAATTTGTCTTCTGGTTTACCAAGGAGGCCGAGAATGTCCTCCTCAACTCGTCTGTCATCCTGACCCGGACCTTATTTCAGGAGTCTCAGGATCTAAAAGATTGGTCACTCCACTTCATTAGACATCACTTTTGTTGAATCGCCGTAGATAAAACTTTCCTCAAAAAATAAAAAAGGCTACTCTATCCCCATATAGAGTAACCTTTTATTTCCACATAGGTTGTAATAAAATCCTCTTTTTTCCCCTCCTCTTCCATTTTTCTCTTGAGAAACTGCCTGAACTATCATGGTCTTCCCCTTTCACCTTTTTTGTCCATTTTTATTTAGGCTATGTATCTCTCATTATTCCCTCTTTCTTCACATATATATATTATAACACATTAATTAAAATTTGTCAAGTACTTTTTTTATATTTGTTACGGAAATATCATTTATGGACTATTTGTAAAAATCATTTATGGACATTTAATTCCATTTTAATTCCCCAAATTTAATTCCCCAAAAATATTAAAAATGTATTTAATTCTTCTCTTTAAATT
>JBFLXS010000392.1 GCA_040755795.1 bacterium
TTACTATTATCGGCAGAAAACCATTTTAAGATAATACTTCTTAATATAAAAAACCTGAAATATAGGCTTAAATTTACTCAAAATAAAATTAATGACTTCTAATTAAGGAGTATCGAAATCAGCGTTATTTCTGGAAATTTCCCCATTATTCCTGGACTCCAGAGTGTCTCGGTAAATTTTACAAGATCCCAACCTCCATAAAAAGGACCCGCCTGAAATTCAATCCCCATGGAAGGTTCATAATAAAACTGCATATTCCACCAATTATATCCTGCTTCTATTCCTAAAACTAAAAGTTGCCCACTTACATAAGCTTTTGTATCTTTCACTCCTCCAGAAATTCCTATAATTCCTATTTTTGCTCCCCAGTCTTTTAAATTTATTCCTCCATATAATCCCCAATCTTCTTCAGAACATAATCCCCATAGGTCTACCCAGTTTACAGGATTATTGTAGCAATACATATATGGATGAAACTCTTGAGGAGTTTCTTTCATATAAGGAATCAGGAAAATAACAGGAGAAGGTTTTGATAACAGTATTTCAAAAGGCAAGGATAAACTTTGTAACACTATCGGCTCTAATATCGGGTCTTTTGTTATAAACCTCCCTACCTTCGGGTCATAGTATCTGGCGCCGAAGTAAAATAACTTACTTTCTGGGTCATATTGTTTGCCTGTGAAGGAATTATAGTTGTATTTGCCAATATAGCCTTGCTTTACCTCTCCAAATGCATCGTAGTCATACGAAGTTAGAACATTTCCTCCCCTATCTGTGATATCCCTTATACTCCCTAATCCATCGTGATGGAAGAAAGCGGTGAATAATCCTCCCATGACTAAATCCTTTGATACAAGCGGGTCATTTGCATAAATATATTCTGCTAATGGCCTGGCACTCCAAAAATCATACTCCATAAACTCTTTCTGCCCATCCCAGAGATAGATTGTTATCTCATTACCGACTTGTCTGGCTAACCTCCTACCATATCCATCATAATAGTAATTAACCTGTGGCTGTGAACCCTTACTTACTATTATTAGCCTATTTTCATAATCGTAGGTATAACTAATAGTCCCTTGCGGTGTTACCTTTTCAATTATATTACCATTATTATCATAACCGTAGGTAATACTCCCTGCTTGAATAAGTCTATTTGCCTCATCATAAGTATAGTTTATTACCCTTTCTAAAATAGTCATCGTATCACGATTACCTACATCATCATAGGTATAATCAGTAAAACTTTGCTCAGGATATTTCACATGTGTCAACCTGTATAGGTTATCATAACTATAACTTGTTGTCCCACTATTTGTGAAGATATAATTTCTATTTCCTACTTTATCATAATCATAACTAAAGAAAGATATAGTTCCTGCCTGGTTTCTGTTTACCAGTTGGGTTAATCTGTTTAAATTATCATAGGTATAAGAAACTCTTACTAAATTAGGATAATCTACCTCTTTTATAGTTCCTACTGGATTGTAGGTATATGAAATTGTACCTTTGTTATCCTGTAAGACTAAATTAGTTAATCGATTGGCTCTATCATATTTGTATCTAAGTGTCCTTCCATACGGGTCAGTAAGGCTTATTCTATTTCCTACATTATCATAACCATACCTTACCTTAAGAAAGTCTGCAAAATGAGTCTCCGTACTTAATCTATTTAATTCATCATATTCATACCAGGTATTAAAATAAAAATCTTGCATCTTAGTTAAGTTCCCTACCGGGTCATATTCATAATTTACCTGTTTAGTATCTGGATATATTATTGATGTTAGTCTATTTACCTCATCATAAACATAGTTAATCATAGTCCCATTAGCACTTATCTTATAATCTAAATTACCTGCCTCATCATATTGGTATTCAGTGGTATTGAGTAATGGGTCAATACTAAATCGTAGGCGATTTAAGGCATCATATTGATATTCTGATGTATGTCCATTGGCATCTGTAATAAATCTTAAGTTACCTACCTCATCATATTCATAGCCAGTCTTTAAGTCTCTACCATCTAAAACCTGTGTGACTGTCCCAGGTCTATTTAATACATCATACTCATATCTGGTAATATTTCCTTCTCCATCTATCATCTTAGTTCTATTACCCACCGGGTCATATTCAAATATAGTAATACCTGACTCCTTAGGTCCTGGACCATCCGGGTCTTCCGAGATTACCTTTATTAATCTGTTTAATGGGTCATATTCATAATGAGTAACATTGCCGTTGGAGTCAGTTAGACTAATTCTATTTCCCTCAGTATCGTATTGATAAGCAGTTCTAATAGCTAATCCGAATGGGTCAATAGTAACAGTTCCAGGTCGATTAACAACATCATATTCATAGGTAGTTAGTACACCATTTGCGTCTGTCATACTTATTCTATTACCGACTCCATCATATTCATAATGCGTAGTGCCATTATCTCCTGGATAGATTATATCCGTGAGTCTATTACAGTTGTCATAAATATACTCAGTGATATTTCCATTTGCATCTGTTATACTTATTCGATTGCCAACATCATCATAACTAAATTGAGTTCCATAATTTAATACTTCATATCCTTCTATTACCTCAGTAAGGTCTCCCCATCTATTCTCATATTCATATTTTGTTTTATTGTGTTTAGCATCTATCATCAATATGCACTGTCCGTGCTCATTATATTGATATTCGGTCTGGTTTTCTAATGGGTCTGTGACAAAAAGTAAATCACCTGTATTATCATTATATGTAAATCTAATAGGAGGATTTATAGGATCTTTAATAGAGGTTATAAAATTATATGTTGGATGATAAGTAAGAGTAGTAATCTGAGCATTAAATGGTGGAGGAGGAGTAATACTAATTAGATTACCCATTGAATCATAGCCCAGGTTAGTAATATTTTTATTTGCATCTTTAACCCATATCTTATTTAAATCCGTATCCCAGCCAAATTCTTGAATATTACCTACTCCGTCAACAATCTTAGTTATTACATTACTCTCATTATAATAATATTCCGTATTATATCCTTTTGAGTCTGTAACTACAATTTTGTTGTATACCGGGTCATAAGATAAACTCAGCTTGTAATTATTTCCAGCACCTTTTGCCTCAGTTACCATATCATTATCATAATGGTAAGTAAAATATATAGAATTTGAGTTTGCATCTGTTTTTTCAGTAAGGTTATGATTTAGATATGTATATTTAGTCTCATTACCTTGCTGGTCAATAACTTTGAACAAATTATCTCCTTCATAAATATAAGATACCTCTCTTCCCATATTATCTCTAATTAACTTAATGTATTCTTCAGGATAATATTCCAGTTCAATAAACCGTCCTGATGAACTGGTTATTCGAGTAAGTTTATTATCGGTGTAGGTAAGACTTATCTGATTGTCATTTCTATCTATTATAGAAGTTAACCTGCCATTTGAATCAAAATTATATTCAGTAGTATCCTTTTCTCGTAAAGTATATGTATTATCTATGTTCTTTGTTAAAGTAGAATGGATTCCAGGAGGTGGGAGATAAGTATCATTTTGTTTAGTGAATACAATCCACCTACCAGTTTCATCTACAACTACCACAAAATTATCATTATCCTTTGAATTTTTTTCACTAAATTTTGGAATTTGTGGTGGGGGTTGAGAGTGATATGTTACATAGAACTTTAGTGCTCCAGCCATTGGATTTTGAGATTTGAATAAAAGATATATATTATAGGTTCTTCTAAGTTTTAAGTGGGTAAATAGTGTTTATTGAGTTGACCAAAATTAAGTTTTCCTGTAATCAAAAAGGTTACTATTTTAAAATTTCTGTAACTTCTAAAACCTCTGGCTTTAGCCTTG
>JBFLXS010000393.1 GCA_040755795.1 bacterium
CAGAGGTGGAAAGAATTGCCTGGTATTGGATGAACCTTGCGTTAAGATTAAGGCTTTCTCCATTGCTTACCTTTTTCCATGAAGATAAGGTACTGGTAGAATTACCCGAGCGAACATACATAGAAAGCTCTGTTGAAAATGGCTTTCTCTCTTTCCAGAAGATGCTTTCAAAGATAACTGAGGAACCGGCATCAAAGATAGATGAGGTATAGGTGCCAAGGGGGTGGTGGGGGGCTTTGTTTATTCCTGCAACAATTGGGCCTGAGCATTTGTAGGCAGTTACAAGGTCATAGTCTCCATCGTTGTCAAGGTCTACGCCAGAGATGTTGTAGACATAGGATGTAACTTTAAATATTTCAGTTTCAAACTCAGGTGCTCTTACAAAAAAAACACCACTAAGGGTTCCTAAGCGTTTATAGACAGAAAAATAATAACCATGAAATATCAGTTCCTCCTGATTGTCTCCATTCAGGTCAAAGGCAGATACCAACTCATACATAGGGTCATCCTCTTCAGGATCGTGTACCTGCCAGGTTGTATTTGCTTCCCAATCCTTATTTCTTTTAAATGATGGAGATAATGTCCCACCAATATTTTCCAATAGCATAAATGCATTCTGACCGACAAAGACCACATCATAATCTCTGTCATTATCAAGGTCAAGAATGAATGAACAGCAGTCAGTTATATCATTAAACTTAAACTCAGGCCCCTCAGCCAACAAGAACTGGTAAGTAAGGGTGAATGTCTGACAATAGGAGAAGCTAATAATCCCTGTATTTTTAAATCCACATGTATGGGACCCTCCTTCATCCACCATAAGGTCAGGCTTATCATCTCCATCAAGGTCTCCAACAGTAGGAAGGACCTCCACAAAGCCATATTGAGATAGGTCTATAGCACCCATTCGGCTCCAAAATGGCACCTCTTGTGTTCCTGTGTTTCTACTGAAAAAAACCAGGGGTTGCTGACAACTTCCTGCTCCCTCGCTATGTATCTCCTCATAATCGCCATCTTTGTCTAAGTCTGCAAAGGTTATTCCTCCCATAACATGGGCTCCGTCAAGGGGTTGGTAGGTGTGGAGCCGAAAGGAGGGGTTTTTCTTGTTTCCGATGTTCTCATAGCTAAAGAGGAAGGGATCTGCACTTCCATGTAGCATATCAAGGTCAGAATCTCCATCAAGGTCTCCAAAGCATACTGTTTCGTCTATAGTATCTCCGGGTGCGTTATATCCCTCTTGGTTTGCCCAAAATTTAAATCCGTGATACCAGGGCCCTTTAGGCCATATAGGTGATGATGTTCCATAATTGCTATAGCATTCTATTCCCCCACTCTCATCATGGGTAAAGCAAAGCATAGGGTTCTTTGTTTCACAGAGGTCAACAAGGGATAGGCTCAGGTTCCATGAGCTTCCTCTTGATGTATTAGGGATATATGGAGGGTTCCACTCTGGCTTTGCTGTAAAGCTTCCATTTTTATTCTCATAGGCAAGAAATCTTAAAGCACAACCCCCTGGTTGTGTAACTGTTCCTTGCTCAAGGAAAGAGACAATAAGGTCAGGATAATTGTCCTGATTCAGGTCTCCAAGGCAAGGTGCAAATTCATATACCCAATCAGGGTTATAGATGTTTTTTGGAAGGTTTTTTATATCAAACCCTTCGTGTCTCTCAAATGTAAAGTCTCCCCTTCCCTTATAGCCATAGATGTTGAAGGTTTTAGTGCCATTTATATAAACGATGCAATCAACCAACAGGTCTATTTTTCCATCCTTATCAATATCACCTAAGGCACAGTTTCCATAATAACTTCTATCTATAGAGAAGTCTCTATCAGCCCTTCTTTTAAATGTAGGTTGGTATTTTATTCCAATGTTTTCAAATACAGCAACGAGCATTGGCGATTTTCTAGTTACTAAAAGGTCTATGTCTCCATCATTATCCATATCTCCCAGTGCAGGTTGACAATTATGAAGATCAGCCATCTCTCCTCTTAAAGGAACCCAGGGGTCGGGTTGTTCAAAAATAGGGTATTGGGAAGAAATCTTGAGGGATTTAGGGTTTTTCATCCATTTTGTCCCTGGGATGTCAGATGTTGTAACCTGGGTAAGGCTTCCTGTCATAAAGTAATTATCCCTGAATTCAGAGGCATTGCAATATGCAATAGCCAATAAGCAATAGCCAATAGTTAATAAATGCTTAATCATTCTACTTAAGAATAACACATAATTACTTAAATTTCAAGTAAAAATTTATTGACAAAGATAGAAGTTTAGTATATACTCATAGATGATGAAGAAAAAATGGCATCCGTATTTCTCAAATGTATTAAAACATCTACTCGAACCTAAAGGGTTTAGTGTTGAAACTGAGGTTGAAGTTGGCAAAATGCCATTAAGGATAGATATTGTGGTCATTAAAAAGGGCAAGGATGCGGATGTTAAATCTTTACCTCTTGTATTCCAATCATTTACTGATTACAATGTCATCGAATACAAATCACCTGGGGATAGATTCACTCGGAATGATTTTGACCAATTATTTGCTTATGTGCTATTATTTAAGATAAAAAAGAATATAGAATGGCGAAGACAAATAAATGGTAACCGTTCAGATAGTAATTCACCGCAGAGACGCAGAGGAACAGAGAAGATATGGAAATAAATCAGATAACAGAAAAGATTATTGGTGCAGCCATTGAAATACATAAAACATTGGGAGCAGGTTTGTTGGAATCTGCCTATGAAGAATGTTTATGTTATGAGTTATCAATATTAGGGTTACATTTTAAAAGGCAGGTTGAATTACCTGTAAGATACAAAGGAGTTAGATTAGATTGTGGCTATCGGTTAGATCTTCTTGTTGAGGAAGAAGTTGTGGTAGAATTAAAAACTGTGGAGCAATTACTTCCAATTCATGAAGCACAGCTTTTAACCTACTTAAAAATGATAAATAAAAGGGTAGGTTTGTTGATCAATTTTAATGTTCCTGTCCTCAAGGATGGGATTAAGCGTATCGTCCATAAATTTTAATTTTCTTCTCTGCGTCTCTGCGGTGAACGGTTACTATTAGAGTTGATTGAGGCAGGATTATATTTACATCCTGAGGAATTCAAGGAGGAGGTGAAATTAATGCCACAGACATTAGCGGATAGACCAGATATAATGAGAGAGCTTGTTGATATAGTAGGGATTGACAAATTTGTGCAAGGGATTGGAGAGGAGAAGGTAATTCGTAGCATTGGTGAAAAAGAGGTAATTCGTAGCATTGGTGAAAAAGAGGTAATTCGTAGCATTGGGGAAGAGAAAATACAAAGAGATCTTATAAAACTTCTTGGCAAAGAGAAGATAAAAAAGATGTTGAAGGAAAATTAAGAAAATTAGTAAGCGTTCAATCATCAGATATCAGCAATCAGTTAACAGCCAGGGAATGGAGTGACACCACTTGTGGTGTTAGCGCTGTCACTTTGATATCAATTTTGCGTAAAGGGTGTCTATGTGTTTGGTAGTCTATGTAACCCAGACACTTAGACACCCAGATACCAGACTACCTGAACGGTTACCGATATTCAATATTATTCCTGTTACCTGAACGATTACAATTTTTCGGGTAATATCAGCCCAAAATGACTGACCCATTACTTGAAGGTATTCTCTTTCTCCCTCACTACTTCTACTGTCCCTGTAACTTCATCTACTACTATCTGAAAATCTCCAATAGTTATCACACTACCAGTTGATATCCCTTTAGGGAAGAAAGTTACTGAGTCTATTTCTGTTTCAAAAGGTATTTCTTGCGGGATGAAAAGGGTTTCCCCTTCACGACCTGATAGCCGTGTAAAGGTAT
>JBFLXS010000394.1 GCA_040755795.1 bacterium
GTTTGTGTCATAAGTTTGTCCTCCTTATTTTAGTTAGTTAATACTTTTTGTATAGTATACCATAAAATCTTTCGCAGGTCAAACTTGACACTTTATCATATCATCTCTGCGGTGAACGGTTACTATTTATGGAGATTATCCTATGTAAACTTCCAGTTAATAACCGCTATAACATTCCCATTACCATTACACCTTATTCACTCCTCCATTAAAACTTGGGGAATTTCTGCTCCAGATAAATTTCTCTTGACTTTTATCCCTCGTTAATCTATAATATTTTAAGTATGTTAGACAGATTTTCTTTAAGGACATTTTATACTCTGGCTAATGAAAAAAACTTCTCGAATACCGCCAAACTTTTGTATTTGACACAACCAGCCATAACTCATCAAATTCGCTTATTAGAGGAATATTTAGAAACAAGATTATTTGACCGAATAAAGGGTGAAGTCAGCTTAACTCCCGCTGGCGGAATCCTTTTTAAATATGCAGAGAAAATCTTGAGTTTATACCAAGAAGCAGAGAAAGAAATATCTAATATAACTGCAACAACACATGGTCGCCTGGTTATTGGGGCAAGCACAACTATTGGACAGTATTTTATACCTGCAATTCTGGGTAAATTTAAAGACCTGCACCCGAAAATTGAAATCCTCCTGACCAATGCTAATACAAAAGAAGTTACCGCTCAATTACTTAATAACTTAATTGATTTAGGGATAGTTGAAGGACCTGTTTCGCATAAAGAGATTTTGGTTGAGAAATTTATTGAGGATGAATTAGTCGTGATTGCCTCGCCAAAGCATCGCTGGGAGGAAGGCAAAGAGATACCTCAAGAAGAATTTAAGAAAGAACCAATTATATTGCGGGAAAAAGGCTCCGGGACAAGGGATGTCATAGAAAATATATTGAATAAGTATGGCATAAAGTTATCTGATTTGAATATCAAGATGGAATTAGGGAGTTCTGAATCCATTAAAGCCGCTGTTGAGTCAGCACTCGGAATAGGTCTTGTTTCACAATGGACAGTTCTAAAGGAAAAAAAACTATCTTCGCTCAAAATCCTTTATGTCGCAGGGATTAAATTCAAAAGAGATATTACCGTTATTTTAAGACAGCACCAATTCAGAACAAAAGCGGTTGAGCAATTCTTAAGTTTTTTGAAGGAATCTAAAATAAATTGTTAATTGAAATATATGAATGTGAAATTATACATTTTATTCCTCAATTTAATCTTTTTTAGTTCTGGTCTTGGGGCACAGGAAATTTCCTTTGAGGCATCGGTAGATAAAAATATCTTAGGGATTGATGAACAACTTACCTTATCGATAACTATCTCCGGTGGTAACTTAAGTGGTCTCCCGATACCTCAACTACCACCATTAAAAGACTTTGATATTGTTAATTCTTATCGGTCTCAAAGTATATCTATCGTTAATGTCCAGGTATCTACTTCTTTAGAAATCAAATATGTGCTTGTTCCAAAAGGTGTAGGACACTTCACTCTCCCTGCCATTACCTTGAATCATAAGGAGAAAACATATCAAACCAAACCTATTGAGATTGAAGTTACTGGTCAAGGGAAAGCTACTCCTCCACCTTCTCAATCGCCTTCCTCAATAAAAAAATTAGAAAAGGTGCCGGGTAATCTATTTTTAGATGCCCAGGTCAATAAACGGACAGTTTTTGTTAATGAACAGGTAACCTTAAATATTAAATTTTACCAGCGAATTAATCTGTGGGAAAGTTCCGGTTATACGCCTCCATCTTTTACTGGCTTTTGGGTAGAAGACCTACCTGTGTCAAAACAACCAACAAAACAAAACATAGATGGTTTAACCTACTTAGTCCATGAGGTAGTCAATAAAGCATTATTCCCAACCACAGAAGGCGAATATACCATTGGTGAGACAAGTATGTCCTGCGTTGTAAGTCCATTTCAGGAACCTATCCTTTTGAAAACAAACCCAATCAAAATAAAGGTTTTGCCACTTCCTCAAAATAAACCTAAAAATTTCTCAGGTGCTATTGGGGATTTCTTGATTTCGAGTGAAGTAGATAAAAAAATAGTTGAAGAAAATCAGCCGATTAACCTTAAGGTAAAAATAAAAGGAGAGGGAAATATCAAAACCATTCCTCAGCCTTCTTTACCCAGATTGATAGATTTTAAGGTGTATTCCTCCGGGGAGGTATCTTCTGTGTCTAATTCAGAGTTTAAAATTTGCGGGGAGAAAGAATATAAGTATATTTTAATCCCCACTTCCCCTGGCAAACATATCCTCGAACCGATAATTTTATCATATTTTAATCCAGAGACAAAAAGGTATGAAATGAATAAAACCCCGCGAATTACCATTATCGCTAAGCCCGCTTCATCTTTTGAAAAGAAAATGGCACAAAAACAAGAGGTGCGAATACTTAAAAAGGATATTCGGTATATCAAAGAACCATTAAATTTAACCAATCAAAGTAGTTATTTATATCAAAACAAACTATTTTTATTACTCCAGGTTTTGCCTGTATTGAGTATCGTGGTGACTATTTTTTATAAACGGCATTTAATCAGAGCATATCAAAGATATTCAAGATTAAAAAGGATAAAGAAAAAGGCATTAAAAGGTTTATCGCGGGCAAAAGGACAACTCGGTGAAAAAACGAAAGATGAATTTTATGGCACCATCTCAAAAACAATCCTTGAATATCTTGGGGATAAACTCAATCTTTTACCAAATGAGATAACGATTGAAGTCCTTGAAACAAAAGAACTAAACGAAGAAATCCTTAATGAAGTCCAAAATATTCTCAAGTCCTGTGATTATGCCCGATATGCACCTTCTACCTATACATTGGAAAATATGGAGGAGATTTTAATTAAGGCTAAGGAGTGTATTGCAAAAATATGATGAAACAAATTTTATTAGCATTAATAATTAATGGCGTAGGGATAGCTTATGGTGAGAATACCAAATTTCATCAGGCTAATCAATACTACAAAGAAGGAAAATATGAACAGGCTATTTCCCTTTACCAGCAAATTATTGATTCAGGGATTAAAAATGGGGTGATTTTTTATAATCTGGGCAATGCTTACCTGAAAAATGGTCAGTTGGGTAAAAGCATACTTTCTTATGAACGGGCAAAAAGATTCCTGCCGCGAGATAAAGATATAAATTCAAATCTTGCTTATGTTAATCTATTGACAATTGATAAAATATCCAAAAAGCGTCATTGGCTAAAAGCAGGGATTATAAAAGCACATCAGTTATTAAATATTAATGAGCAAACTTTGGTCATTTTCATTATCTATTTAATCATAACTCTCCTGATTATTCTCTATATCTTCATTAATAAAAGGTTATTTATTATCACGGGAATAATCCTCGTCAGTGTTTTTTTAACCTTATTAATTTCATTATCTCTCAAAATTTACTCTACTTTGCAACAAAAGGAAGTAATTGTGATTGTTCCCAGGGTAGAGGTAAAAAGCGGTGCAGAGGATAAGATTGAGACTATCTTTTTTATTCACGAAGGAACGAAGGTAAAGATAAACGAGGTCAGAGATAATTGGTATTGCATTGAATTGTTAGATGGTAAGATAGGTTGGATTAAGAACGAAACGGTAGAGCAGATATAGTAAGCGGTTAGCCATCAGTAAATCAGAGGATAGAAGTCAGATTTTGACTTCTATCTTCTGTCCCCTGAAGGTAGAAAGATGTCTATGTTAAGTCAGTATGTGGTGGGCGCGGTAACGACCACATTTTTCTCGTTTTTCACCAATTTCAAGTTCTCGCATTAAACGCACTAAAATCTCTTTATTTTTCTTATCTGTATAAA
>JBFLXS010000395.1 GCA_040755795.1 bacterium
TAAATATGTTGTTTGTGTCATAAGTTTGTCCTCCTTATTTTAGTTAGTTAATACTTTTTGTATAGTATACCATAAAATCTTTCGCAGGTCAAACTTGACACTTTATCATATCATCTCTGCGGTGAATAGTTACTGCAAAAGTTTTAATTATTAAAAAAGAGGAGGCCCTCCATAAAAGGAACCTCCTCTTTTTTTTCATTTCTTCGCCGTGAATACTACTTCTTTAGTAGAGTTGTTTCTTCACTACCTTCTTCGGAGCAAGCCGCCGGACCCGGACATAGAATTTGAGAAAACGCGACATCTGTGTAATAAACTGCTACCGTCCCATCGTTGTTATACCAAACCGAGTCATCCACACCAGTCATTGTCGCCAGGTCAATGTCCATCATGTGAACTCCATACATTCCCCAATTTGGCAGAGCTTCCATCACAGTAAGGTACACATGATTATCATTCGTTATATACCCTCCTCCTGCCATCGCGGAAGGATAGACAGGGTTAGAACCCGTCACGCTTACTGCAGCCGCGTAGTTATGGAGATCTACACACCATACCCAGGTATCGGTAAAGTCATTACATTTGAAGCAATATTTGCCCACGCACGAGGCGGCATTCCCCATCGCCGGTAATAAGAGAATACTCACGGCAATAATTATCTTTTTCATCTTTTCTCACCTCTTTTTTTCATTTCTTCGCCGTGAACACTATTTCTTTAGAGTTGTTTCGCCACTACCTTTGGCGCAATCCACCGGACATGAAATTTGAGAGAACGGAAGATCTGTGTAATAAGGTCCTACCGTCCCATCGTTGTTATACCAAACCAGGTCATCCACACCAGTCATTGTCGCCAGGTCAAGGTCAATCATGTGAACTCCATATATTCCCTCATTTGGTATAATTTCCATCACAGTAAGGTACACATGATTATCATTCGTTATATACCCTCCTCCTGCCATCGCGGAAGGATAGACAGGGTTAGAACCCGTCACGCTTACTGCAGCCGCGTAGTTATGGAGATCTACACACCATACCCAGGTATCGGTAAAGTCATTACATTTGAAGCAATATTTGCCCACGCACGAGTCGGCATTCCCCATCGCCGGTAATAAGAGAATACTCAAAGCAATAATCATCTTTTTCATCTTTTATCACCTCCTTATCGTTTGGTAATTGGTAACTGGTAATTGGTTAAATAGCAATCTCAATTACTGGTTACCATTAAACTATCCTTGAAATAGTCGAGTTTTTTATCAGCGACTTTCAAGCATAGACCGACCTTTCTTAAGATAACACAAAAAAGTTTTTTTGTCAAGTTTTTTTAAAAAATTTACCATTATTTTTAGTTGACAAAAATAATGATGTAGGATAGAATAAATTTGATGAAAATTAATCCTGATAAGATATTACTTATTCAATTAAGGAGAATAGGCGATGTTTTGATGACTACGCCGGCGGTTAAATCACTTAAAAAACGATTTCCTGAGACAAAAATTACATTCTTGACCGAACCGCCATCTGATGAAATCTTTCGTCACAATCCTTATGTAGATGAAATCTTACTCCATAATCGCCATTTTAAAGCAAAGGATTATCTGAAATTCATCCAGGAATTACGCAAAAGGCGATTTGATTTAGTCATAGATTTTTTTAGTAATCCTCGCAGTGCACAGATAGCCTTTTTTAGTGGGGCAAAACATCGAATTGGATTTAACTTTCGTGGTCGAGCCTGGTTATATACCTCAAAGGTAAATTTACCTCAGGATAAAAATCTTTATTCCGCCATTCATAAATTACATCTGTTAAAACCACTTGGAATAGATGTAGAAGATTGTCAAATTGAGTTTTTTTGCTCATCACAAGATTATGAATATGCCAGGGAACTAACAAGAAAGTTAGGAATTACTGCTAATGATTTCGTTATCGCCCTTTGTCCAGTTTCAAGGCGAGAATATAGAGTTTTGCCAGCAGAAAAATTTGCCTGGATTTCAGATGGTTTAATTAAAAAATACAACGCTAAAATTCTATTTATGTGGGGTCATAATGAAAAGGGTTTTATTGATAAGGTAAAGTCCCGAATGAAGTATGCCGAGAGGACATTCGATGATTATGAAATCCCAACGATTAGTCAGATTAGGGCTCTTTTTGAAAAAGTCAATTTTTACATCGGAAATGATAATGGCATCAGACATATTGCGATTGCCGCTGGGACTCCAACGGTAACTGCTTTTGGACAATCAAACCCTTTTAACTGGACACCACCTGAGAGTAAATTCCACCAGTTTGTAGATTATGACCCCGGTTGTAAAGAAAAGTGTAATGTTGCCAGATGTAAAGTCTATCGCTGTATCACTGAAATAAGTGAGATAGAGTATCTTAAAAAGATTGAAGAGTTGATACAACGCATTGGTCATTAGTTATTTGGCTAAACACTTACGATTTGAGGAAAAACGCTCATGAGTCTGCGATTCACAAAGGACGATGAAAATTAAGGAACTCGGGGCTCGGGGCTCGGGATTCGGGAATAAAAGAATCCCCTAACCTCTTAATCTCCCGCCAGCGGGGAGATAAAAAAATAAAAATCTGTGTCCTCTGCGAAATCTGCGGATTATTTTCAGGGGAAACGGACATGAGCCAAGGCTCACAAAGGGCAATGAAAATGGGAGAAGGACAACCCCCTAACCCCCTTTATTAAGGGGGAATATGTGTTCTAAACCAGAGGATACGAGTCTGTGGATACTATACTAATTCGCTAATCTCTAATTCACTAATTCGCTATTTTCAGGTGAAATCAGGCTGAAGCCTGCGGCTATCAGCCTTCCCGAATCCCGAACCCCGAGTCCCGAGCCCCGATTTTCAAGAGGAAGTAAAAATGTTTGATGTAATGTTAATAAAGGAGTTTTATACTGATTGTCTGGTTAAATGGCATCAGGATGAATATCTTGAGATTGAGAATTACGAAGGAATTTATCAGATTATTTATAACTTGCATTTGACTAATTATCGTTTGTGGCATCAAGAAGATATTGCTCGGAGAACAGATGTGGCTGATAAGGTTATTGCAGATGTAAAGCGGAAGATTGATAAGTTAAATCAGAATAGAAATGATACTATTGAAAAGATTGATGAATATCTATACCAGATATTACACCCACAAAACCTTTCTTTGCCAATGAATTCAGAAACCCCGGGAAGTATTCTGGACAGAATGTCGATACTTTCGCTTAAAATATACCATATGACTGAGGAAACAAAAAGGATAGATGTAGATTCTGAACATATAAAAACCTGCCAGGAAAAAGTCCATATCTTGAAAGAACAATTCAATGATTTAAAAAATTGCCTTGATGTTTTGCTTGAGGAAATTTTTACTGGTAAGAAAAGACTTAAAGTCTATCGCCAATTTAAGATGTATAATGACCCACGGCTAAATCCACAACTTCGAGAAATTACCCACTAATCTTCTCCTTTTCGGCTAATCAAAAAGTGTAACCGTTCAAGTAATCCTTTACCGCAGAGACGCAGAGGAACAGAGAAGACATAGAAATAAAGTAACTATTCAGCCACTGATTAACACGGATTAGCACGGATAAATACAGAGGGCAGAAGGCAGAGGACAACAGGAGGAAAAATCTTCAGCCTAACTACGGACACGGATACCGGACACGATTCACGAATTTTCAGTGTTTCATCTGTGTCCATCTGGGGCTGAATAGTTATCAATAAATTTTAATTTTTTCTCTGCGTCTCTGTGTCTGTTATGTAAAGTGTCAAGCTTTTTTTTATTTTTTTACTTAAGAAAAGACTCTACGACTTATCTCTATAACTCTACA
>JBFLXS010000396.1 GCA_040755795.1 bacterium
GTGAATAAATCCATGTAAATTTAAGTGTAACCTCTCAAGTGCTTTATTTTAATAGAGTTATACATACATTAAAACTTCTTCCTCATCAAAGGGACTATACTTTTTCTTGTCAACAGCCTCTCAAGATGCGACCCCTATCCCATGCCCAAGATGCGACCCCTATCCCATGCCCGAGATGCGACCCCTATCCCATGCCAAATTCATTCCGAACAGTATTGGGTCTGACTCCAATCTTTCCCCCTGATAACTTTTTCGCTACAATAATAACTATCTTTCCTGCATCAGCACTTTTAGATATAGAATTTATAGCTTCGATATAACAAATATAGACACCTATAGGAACAACTCTATTTTCTCCATCTTTACCATCCCATGTAACTTTATTCTTTCCATATAATAAGTTTTCACGATCAATCAATGTTTTAATCTCTCGACCTCTTATGTCATAAATTATAACGCTTACTGAAGACTCAACGGCTAAAACAAATGAGACTTCTGTTATTTCTCTAATAGGTTCAAATGGGCTTTTAGAGAGTTCAATTTTTGAAATATTTGCTCTCACAGGAATTTCTCTATTATCTTTACCCATAGTAGGTGTAGGGTCTACTTGCCAATCATTTTTACTATTCGTATCTACAGTATTTATCCGAGCTATTGATTCCTTATCATTAACAGAACTACTATTTACACAATCTGATTCCTTTACTTTTTCTCCTGCAATAATCCATTGATTTGCTTTAACAAGTACATTTACTTTCTCGCCCTTACTCCAGTTATCATCATAATTAGCCCAACATACTGCATCTTCAATATTACCCACAGCATCATAAAATACTACTTGTGAATCTGTAGATACCAGTGCAGTACTATGAGCAAATAAATCAATGATACCATCTAAGTCAGAATTTTTCTCGTCCCTGGAAGGGTCGCCTTTATGGAGCACAAGATACTCACCTGTTTTTATAATCGTCATAGGAGAAATAGTTTTTATTATTGTACAACCATCTCTTTCTAAATAGCAATCACCAATATCAATTCCTTTTCCTCCATTCCCGTCATCTTTGCAATAAAGTTCTATCCAATCTTCACTATCGTCTTCTTTAAAACTTACTTCATTTATTATTATACAAGTAGATGGGGGGAGTGTAGATAAATTGGGTGCTCCTGGGGTAGAATTTTTGAAGATAGACCAATTAGTCACCTCGTTTGTATCAATTCCATTAGGACTTAATCCAAAGGAATCATCTTCTTTGAGGCTAAAGGTATCAATATAGGTATCATTTGTCCATATCCCTGCCTGGACCGCAATATCATCATCTGAATTAGGTATAGTATACATATTATCACTACAATAGGCTACAAAGTCTATGATAGTTGATGCGTCATGAATAGAACTTCTATACAAGGATACTTGGTCTTCGGTATTAGTCCATTTATCAGCTACGCCAGTATATAAATTTGTTGTAGTGTTGTCCGCGGGAGTATTTTTAGAATTATAATGTACTACTACATATCTTCCTGGTTTTAATACAAAATTTGGAAATGTATACCAATTACCATCTTCATCCCCAAGTTCCCACCAGGTCATATCTATTTCATCTGCTCCAGTATTATAAAATTCTATCCACTCATCCCCTTTACTATCTGCTCCTTCAGGATCATACATGACCTCATTTATTACTATACGAGCACTTACTATTTTTACTCCTGATAGAGAAAGTAAGCATACCAGTGATATAAGAATATTATTTAGAAATTTTTTCATGTTTATGTGAATGGATATATTTTATTCTTTTACTCTGTATTTTTTGTCTATCAATCTTAACATCTCTCAATCCTGAAGATAATATCATCAAAGTTATCATCTGGATGAGCATCGTTACATTTGTATCTACGGCCGTTTGGGAGCTCTTCTACGATCATCGCTGATCCATTTAGCCAGAAATTAATTCCCCCACTCCTCTTTGAGTCCCAAATATTCCAGACTAAAATTTTATTATTCTTCGATTCATAGAAAATTTCAATAGGTCTATTCTTCACCTTATCCCAAATGGCAATATCTGTCACTTTTTTATAACCTTTAATTAAAAGACTTTTGTCAGTTCTTAAACCTATACCTTGTTTCCATTCCGAATTTGTTGATTCAATTACTACTACAATTTTACCTTTTTTAGCCACTGGGAATTCATCATGCCTAATTAAAGTATTTCCTTTATAGGTTATAGGCTTTCCTTTTGAATTAAAAAAATCTTCATCAAAAGATGGCATAGACATTACTCTCCTTAATAATGAAGTCTAAAGTGATCAGTGGGCCAAAGTGGTATTAAATAATCGTAGTTGTGAGGATCAAAAATATCTCTTCCTTTAATATGATGAAGATGTTTAGATTCAATCTTACCAGTAAGTTGATTAATTTGTTGTGGAGCTAACCCTTGTTTCATCCTCGCTACATTCTTAACACCCCATTCCTTTACAGCATCAGGTTTTAATGCCTCATTCTTCCAGAATCTTGCCCTTACCGTACTCCAGCTTGGGTATTTACCAGCCCTGGTCAGTTTATTAACTGGGTCACCAAGTTTCCAACCTTTCACTCCTAACCGGATGACCTCATCACCAGGTAGTATTGAGAATGCTGCCATACTAACAGCCAGCGTTGTTTCTCCTAATCCTACTTCTGGACTTCCTAATGCTTTTGAGGCCGTGGGGATACCAGTAGAAATATCCAGCATCTTCTCAAACATTGGTTCGGTAAATCCTTCAAACATCAATCTGGTTTCAGAAGTAAATATCCTATCAGCCAAATCATCACCAATCCAGAATCTTATAAAACCTTCAAACCATCCACTCCACCAATCTGAGACTATATTATTTCTCATCCCTGTAGGATCAATGTACTTGAAAGGGTTATTGTAACAGTAGACATATTTATTGAGATCTTCTGGTTTAAAACTATTCTCAACTGGATCAGGCTGGATAAATCTGCCCAGTCCTGGGTCGTAGTAGCGGGCGCCAAAGTAAAATAAGCCTGTTTCATCCAACTCCTTACCTGTAAATGTTGGTCCACCTGTAGGTCCGCCACCACCAAAGGGATAATAGAAATACTGCTCAACTACCTTGCCATCTTTATCAGTAATAGCCCTTGCTGAGCCTAAGTGGTCATTATGGTAGTAATATGGTTTTGCTGGACTGCCAAGCGGATTTTCCTCCACCCTAATACATAACTGCCCATTACCATAGGCATACGAGGTCTTACTGGTGATAGTTACCTTCTCTGCAGGTGGCGATTCTATCTCCTTGACAACCAGATTCAACTCGAACGCCTTCCCGTCCCCAAGTGAGGATGATGATATGGCCACCCCTTTTCTCCCTTCACTATCCTCAATCCCTGCTTTGACATACCCATCTACACCTTGTAATTTTTTATATTGCAAGACAATCCGCCCATCGTAATGAAGTATGACCTCAAATGTCTCTTTTTCAGTCCGACCGTATAATGGCACATCCTCCCAACTGACTACAAATTTATCCCCTAAATCCTTATAAGTAATTTTGCCACCTGCATAAGGATTCAAATCCCTGAAGGATGGTGCAATCTCTATTGTCAGAGATGCTTAATTTTCAAAGAGCAATTAAAAGAAAGAAAAAGTAAATTTTTCTATTCCTTTTATTAACAATAAGTTATCTAAAATATCAATTCACAATTCAACAGGCTGTTGACATATCTTTTCAGCGGTATAACGGGGGTGAATATTACACAACCTCTTGAGAATTAAGGACTTGGAGTGAATGCAATGCTGGTGCAAATTTTTATTTATAATCAATGTTT
>JBFLXS010000397.1 GCA_040755795.1 bacterium
AATAAAACCAAAACAAACATCCATTTAGAAAAGGTGTCAACGCTCTCCGGTACAGTAGATGTTAATTAACGGAGGAAAATCATATGAAATTCACACTCAATAAGCAGGGTTTATCATGCAAAGCAAACACCACATGGTGTATGTGTCATGAACTCTCAGATTATTGGATGACTCAATTATGGTCATTTATTAAATAATCTTATCAAACATAGGGTCCCAAAAGGGACCTTTTTTGTTAAGTGAAAATTAACTTGTTTTATGAATAATTTATCATAAAGAGCATTTTGATTTTAAAAGTTAACTTATGGTTAAGTACAAACCATCTTTTTAAATTTGCCATTTGCCTTTATAATAAAGTTAAGAGGTGATGCACATGCCAGACATCATTGATAACGTTAAGGTAGGGGAATACATTAAAAGTTTGTTGAAGAAAAAAGGAATGACGCAAGATGATCTTGCGGAAGCTCTGTCTATTTCTAAGGCAGCAGTTTCACAGAATTTACGTGGTAAAAGTTCGTTTGACATACAAAATCTAATACAAATTGCAAAAATATTTGAGATCACATTAGATGATTTACTCAATCTAAAGTCAGAGGGATCCAACGATGTAGTTTCTGAATACCAAAAAGTGGTAAGTCAAGGAATTGAGGGTATAACAAAAGTTCCCCCTCAAGATTTACATATTGCTGAACCTGACCTCTATGGTAAAGTTCTTGTTGACTACATCATTGAACAGCGTAAATTAGAAATGCTTCTTTATTTAATAGAAAAGAACGTTGAAATAGTACATGATTATTATCATCGAGCCAAGAACGTATATCTTAGAATTATTAAATTCTTATTGGAAGAGAAGAAAGAAGGTATTGATCAGTTTATCGATGCCTACACAAAGCTTCACGGCTCTTTTTTGATTGATGACGAAACCATTGAAATGGCAATATGGGGTTATTTGAACACGAAAGAGTATCAAAATTTTATGATTCGCTTAATGAAATACAAGCCAACGATAAAAGCCAAATGGTTTAAAGTAAGCGAAGAAACCGAACAAATTCCTTTAACACGCAGTGACTACATAAAAATTATTGCCAAATATCATTTATCATTAATACTCAAAACATTCATACAAGTCCAACACCGTGATGATGATTTTTGCTTTATTGTGGATACATTCATTGCGACCAATTATACCGAGGGACTACATATATTTATTCAAGAGTTTTATCGTACACCAATGACATCATTTCGAAAATCAGTCATTAACGTTCAGAAGGCTTTATTATCTGTATTAGATAAAGATCATTATGACCTAGTGATTGATTTTGTTGATCACGGTTTATATATAGATTTAACACAAATTGTAAGAGAAGCAATTAGGCGAAATCAGGATAAGATATATTCACATCTCATAGCAAAACATCATAATGAGATTATTTTTAAAAGAGTTGGTGAAACCTGTGTCGAAATGGGAAATCTCACACTTTTGGAATCTATCATAAACTATCTATCAAAGGATGATCTTAATTATCTTATTAGCTGGGTAAAAATAAACCAAATGGAAGTATTGATTTTCTTACTTAAGCAAGGTGCCAGAATCGACGAGAAATACTACAATTTAGAGACATTTAAGAAAATTAATCACCTCATTGATTATCTGTTGAAGAAGGGGGAATAAAATATGGAATTTATTCGAGAGCATTTTGAACTCATCGTCATATTGTTATTTGTTGTATCTTTTGTTTTATTGTCCATCATCTTATCTATGAATAAATATTTTGCTATGTATTTCTTGAATAAACGTTTCAAAATCAAATCTAATTATGAAGTCAATGCTTATGATGGTCAAAAAGATTTTACGATTACCATTTTCAATAACAACATAAATGAAGTTAGACTTTCAGGCTTTGGTTTTGTCTACAAAGATCAAAATATAGATTTCTATCAGAACTACTTACGAGATCACAACCTTCCTCTTGATCACAAAGTCGTGATTCATTCGCGAGACTACCTCACAGCTCGAATAAAGGTTGAACAACTGAAAGTAATAATCTCTGATATCAATAAAGGATCTAATGATCTTTCAGTGATAAAGGTGTTTGTTACTGATTCTCTAGGACTATCAACTGCGTCAAAATCAAAACAGGTTAAAGATCAAATTCGTAAAATGCTTATTCATGATCATGTTGAACTTAAACTAAAACAAAAAGAACAGGCTCGAAAGAGAAAAGAAGAGGAATCAGTCCTAAAGAAGAAACAAGGACTCGAAAAAAATATTAAACGTAAAGAAGGATGGCATAGAATTCTACTCAAGATTCGTGGATGGGTACGCCCAACACACAACAAATCAAAAGATTGATGATTGGAGTATTCCGATGAGCAAACGTGAAATTGCGTATTTAATAAAGTCTTGGCGTGAAGAAAGTGATTTCTCTCAAGAGTATATTGCACAGAAGATCAATGTTCATATCGACGATTATCGGAAATATGAAATCGGAAAATGGAATATCCCTCAATCAATCCTCAAGAAGATAGTTGAGTTATCTCACCTTGATCCGAATGAGGTTAATCTTGAAGAACCAATTGAAAGAAACGCACCCAAACATATGGTTGGCGCATTAAGTTATGAAAAGAATGCACCTAAAATTAAAATCACCGAAATTATTGCTGGTTTTTTCAATGGTTTTCATCGTAGACCCATGGATAGCAAACTCTACTATTTTGAAAAACAAATGTTTCATCCCGAAGAAGTTGCTGTTATCGCCCCCAGACTTTATATCTATTCTTTTTGGGTAATATTTATCTTTTATCTTTCCGCAAGTTTAATAGCAGATATTGTATTAATGAACTTAACATTAAGTCTTGCCATACCTTTCTCTTTAATGATTTTGATGCATGAACTACACCAACCCAAAAATGTTAAAGGAGTCCATCTTATTTCATATTTTGGTATGGGAGGTGTATTCTCTATATTTTGGGTTTATGTTCTCAGAGTATTCACCGGTTACTTAACATTACCTATTGTCTCAGAGTTGGTGACTGGATTTGTTGAAGAAACAGCAAAAATATTCATTGTAATTTTAATTCTTAGACGATTTAGAGTCAAAGATATCTTGACAGGATTTTTAGTGGGGTTTGCAGTTGGAGCTGGTTTTGACGTTTTTGAGACCTCTTCTTATGGCTTATTAGCATTTTTATCAACCATGGATTATTCAATTATGGTTGATGAAATAAGTTATCGAAGTATATGGGCCATTTTTGGAATAGGTCATCATTTTTGGACAGCAATCTTAGGCGGGACACTGGTATATGTGAATCCAACAACACGAATCAATTTTAATTCTGTCACTAAACCACTTTTTATTGAAATGTATATTACAGTCATATTGATTCATGCAGCTTGGAATTTTACCGTCACGTATTTTCCTATGCTTTATTATGTTGTTTTAGGTATTAGTCTTTTGTTGTTTTTGCGATTTTATATGGTACAGAATGCCAATTATCGATTAAGGAAACATCTCGAAATAGTGTCCTCTATATCAAGTGAAACACAAGAAACAATGTGATTATTCGCATTGTTTTTTCTTAATTGAGATAGCAATATCTCATCTGCTATGCTATAATTTTTCTAAAGCATCAAGGGGGATTTTACAAAAAAAAGAGGACAGTTCTTTTTTTGTTGAGTCGACATATCAAAACAGTAAAAAAATACCCCGAGAACTATACATTATATGCAATCCTGTTGAAAGGTGATGGTTTTATGCATATTTGGTTTGATACAGTGACATATCATCAAGAATTCTTTAAAGAACTTGCTGACTTTTTAATAC
>JBFLXS010000398.1 GCA_040755795.1 bacterium
CAATGGCTTGTTTAAAGGTTTCGATGGTATGAAAGTTACCAAAGGCAGTGACTGATGGATTATCAAATTCAACATCAAGATTAACCTGCCTTAGTTTTCGGACTAATTTTCGTTTCTTTTTCTCCAGAGCGATAATTTCTGGTCGTCGTTCTTGACGAGGGCGAGTATCTATTTGAGAAGTAGTAGAAGGTATCATAATTGGTCTCCTTTTTATGTTAACTTTAGTAATATGAATTACTTACATAAAGTATAGCATAGGAGGAGACCAATGTCAAGTATTTTTGTTAAAAAAATTGCAGATTTTTTAATGAGTTAAGTATTTATATATTAAGTGGTTAAAGGTATAGAGAAAAGGTCACTTGCCGATTTAAGGATAATAAAAGCGGGGACAAATATTGTGGGATATAATAATATTTTTATGGACAATTATTGTTGGAAGTAACAACAACAACCACCTAAGTCTCCCTATCTCCCTCAACTCTTTCTCTATCTCCTTATTTACCTTTACCCATGAAGACATAGCCTTAATAAACTTTTGCCATTCTAATGCCCGTTTACGCCAATATTCTAGCTCCCCTTTACGAACATACCGATGCCTACTTTTTCCATCTATAGAGGCAGAAAGATAATAGACTAAAGGTGCATCCTTTCTTAATCTGCGAGGTATAAATGATGCCGCTACCATAGGAGATCGCCCTATCGCTATCTCCTCAAATCTGTCTCTTTCCTTCTTTAAAATACTAATCTTCTTACGATGAATAGATATCTCTTCAAGCTCCATAACACCTATTATACAGATTAGGTGTTATTTTGTCAAAAAAAAATAATAAAATATAAATTTTTTATTACTTTGTTACCCTACCATCTTCTAATACCTTATTGACTCTATCTCTTATAAGTGTCATCTCTTATGTCTGAATTGAAGTAGTATTGTGTCCTCAGATTACCAGATTACTTTAATTTGGGGATTAGCTCTACAAGATAGCAAGGTGTGTTATAAAGGTTTCCATAGGATTTAATGGTTTCTTCATCAGAGATTGAGGCTCCTTTATATGAGAGGGTGATTCTCTTTGAGGCTAATTCTATTGTTCTCGCAGTATAGCTTAGGTTTCCCGAAAAGGCTACCTTGTGCCTTAAATTATCGGGAATCTCTGAGTATCTATTGAGGATGGATAAGGGCTTATTGAAAAGCCCAGGAAGGATTTCTATTGGTTCTGGAATTATTGTCTTTGCGGAAAAGATGTTGTAAAATGTGTTAGGTGGGGTATTAGAGAGAAGCCAATCTTGGGTATTCCTTAGATACTCAAAGGTTGGAAATATGGTTGATGTGCCTTTAAGATAGCCTTCATTGTCAAATAATCGCCTAATCCCTTTCATTTTACCATTCATAATATGGAACTCCTTTGCTGTCTTTATGGCTACAATTTATCCTTATGTCTCCACTATCAGAGCTGTAAATCCAGCCTTCTTCATCGGTGATTTGGTTAGGCTGGATTCTTTGGTTGGGTTTGGTATGGATAATAAAGACTTTGGGTGATTTATATATCTTATGGCCATAACCAAATTTTTCAATAACAACTTCTTTAGAAATAGGATGATTAGTTTCTTCATATATGCTTAATCTCCACCTTTCTATTCTTACAATATAAATTTTGTTCTTGCCTTCTATTTCCCATCTTCCTATATCTACTTTCTTGATAACCCCCCATTCTTTTAAAAAGCAACTTTTTTCTTTAAAAACCTTTCTTATTTCATCTGAAATTATCTTTCTATTCAATTCTTTTTCAACCCTCTTACCATCTCTTTCTGTATCAAATTTTATCTCAAATAGATATATTTCTTTTAAAAATGAAGTATGTGGAATTTTGTGAGAGTCAAAGTATTTAGAAATTTCATCTAATGGAGAGGGCCATTTTCTATTTTCCTGATAGTATCTATAAATTGCCACTCTCATTTCTTTTAATGCCTCCTCATTAAAATCTGAAGTTTGGCCTGATAATTTCAAATAATATATAAGAGGAGCAAGAGGAGGAGGGAGAAAAGGGAATGTAAAGATTATTATGCATATAATTGTAAGAAATAAAATCAATGTAACTAATCCCAAATGTGCTTTGATAGCTATTATAAAGTTTTTCAACTGATAGGAATTTGCTTTTTGAGGTATTTTGGATACCCCTTCAATCCCCCCTTCACTTTTGCTCATTATGGGGATATTTTAGCACAAGTTTTATCTTATGTCAATAAAAATTTATAAAATTTTGTGATTCAGACAGTAGAGGCTAATATTACAAGATTTTATTAAAGGGGGATAGGTGGAAAGATTAAAAGGGAATGGGATGGGAATGAATAGGAGTATTTTTATCTTCATTAGATCAAGAATAAAGGTAATTTTATAGGAGTTTCATTCCAGGAAAAGAAAAAAAGGGGTTTTTCAGGTGATTACTTCTAAAAAATGGACGCACCTCTCCTTATCCCTGTCCTGGTTTCAATCAGAGACAGGACAATCTTTATTATCAAGAATAAACCAGGCCGCATAGAATAAAAAGGTTTTTTTCATATGGCGAATACTTAGTTAGATTAAGGAGCCCGAGGATGTTTCAGGCTGTGAAGAAATTCTCGTTGTAACTGGCGAACCTTTTTGCGAAGTTTGCTTTTTCCTGGTTCAACTATGTCCATAATAATACTTGTGTATTCAGGAAAGCTTATCTGGGGAAGCTTATCTGGGGACACAATACCTAGCTTATCTGGGGACACAATAGCTTATCTGGGGACACAGCTTATCTGGGGACACAATACCTATTTTTAGGTTTGCGACCTGCTTTCTGAGGATGAAGTACGCAACCAAGCATCACTTCCAGTCTATTTATAAATGATTCATCTCCCAGTGGACGACCTGTCCCCTCATGGCGCCGGATTTGTTCCACATCCTCTTTTCTCATTTCTCCTTGCAAAAATTCCTTCCAATCTCCTGCCAGCTCAAGCAGTGGCAGAACTCGTACTAATCGGTCATCCTTTCCATTTATATGGGCACATGCACTCGACCATGCATATTCCCAGGCTTCTGAGACTATTTTTGCCCGAACAGGATTTAACTCAATGTATCGCACTGCCGCCATCAAATATCTCTCGTCCATAGGATATGAAGCGAATCTCCCTTGCCACAAATACCCTCGCCATTTTTCCCGAAAGTTAATCATACGCGTGTAACGTCGATGAGCCTCCCCTATAGCCCGAGATAAACCCTTTTCTGTCTGAGGAACCGCAACTATGTGAACATGATTTGGCATCAAACAATACGCCCATATCTCTACACTATATCTATTACACCATTCCTTCAAAAGAGAAATATAGCTTTCATAATCACTCGCCTGAAAAAATACTTTCTGCCGACGGTTACCTCGTTGGATTATATGATGTGGTATTTCTGGTACTACTACACGTGCAATCCGAGCCATGTTTAGATTCTACCACATTTCTTCCTTTTTGTCAAGGATTAATTAGTATTGTGTCCCCAGATTACCCAGATTACCTGTCCCCAGATTACCTGTGTCCCCAGATTACCTTGTCCCCAGATTACCTTGTGTCCCCAGATTACCCTGACCTCTGTCTTCTGCCCTCTGCTCTCTGCCTTCTGCTATTTATCTGCACTAATCCGTGTTAATCAGTGGCTGAATAGTTACACTTGATGTTCAAGTTTTTTAAAGGTATAAAGATTTAACCGCAAAGAGCGCAAAGGAAGATTTCGCAAAGGACGCAAAGGAAGGAAAATAAGGTGGTGAACAACCTATTGCTTTGTTAAGTTTGC
>JBFLXS010000399.1 GCA_040755795.1 bacterium
GAAGAAGTGAGTAGGATGCTTATAGGTTTAATCAAATCAATTAAGAGTAAAATAGTATGAAGTATTTTCCCCTCTTCCTACTTTCCTACTTCCTACTTCCTACTTGCTTGGTATGCTGAATAGTTACCCGGAATTTTTGTTTAATAATCCCGAGGCAATGGCAATGACATCTGCTCCTGCTTTAATTACTTCCTCAATATTTCCTTCATTAATACCGCCAATAGCAACAACAGGTATTGAGGTTATCTGTTTAATTTTCTGGATTATTTCAGGACCAATAGGTTTTATTGCATTTTTTTTCGTGGTGGTTTGATAGATAGGTCCAATGGCAAGATAATCTATTTTCTCTTTAGTGGCTTTAATTGCTTGCTCAAAATTATGAGTTGATAGACCGATTATTTTATTTTTGAGTAACGGACGAGCCAAAGAAATAGGCATATCATCCTGGCCAAGATGGACACCATCTGCCTCTACGGCTAAGGTAATATCTACACGGTCATTAATGATGAAGGTTATTCCTTGAGTTAATTTGCGGAGTTTTAAGGCGTGATTGATAAATTCTCTATCGGTGAGATGTTTAGCACGGAATTGAATTATTTTTACCCCAGCCGCAATTATCTGTTGGGTAACTTCGTCCATTTTTTCTCCAAATAATTCATAATCAACAATTGCATACAGACCTTTCAATTATTTTAACTACCTCTTTTTCTAATAAATACAGAGCATATCGGATTTTCTCGAATTCAAAACTTAGATTTTCGTCTTTGAGTTTACTAATTTCTTCCAGAACACGACAGGATTCCTCAGCCCGACACATATTTGAAATAACTAAATCCACATAATCCTTTCTTTTTTCCTTATTTTGGGCTGAGATGGATAACCCTGGGTCAGATTCGCTATCCCTTGAGGTTAAAAGTGAGGAATAATTGACTAACTTATGTGTTAATTTTCCGATTTGATGACGGATTTTTTTTAGTTTTGAGGTTAGTTCTTCATCTTCTAAAACAAATCGACATACATCTTCTACAACTCTTATTCCTTCTTTTGCTCGATTTATATTGGCATCAATAATTCGGTATATTTTGTCTTCCATAGTCTATTTATCAGAAGTCAGAGGACAGAAATTAGAAGACAGATATTAAGGAACCTTATAAATCTGACTTCTATCCTCTATTTTCCTTCCCTGGTTTGGGTCACAATAAAACCTAAAAGTATCCCCAGAGAAATACACAGCAAAAGAATAATAACCTTAAGCAAGCCAAAGGTAATAATTAAAAGGCCAGCTAATAAACCGATTACTGACCCAATAACCGCTCCAGGATAAGCAGATACTATTTGTATTAGTTTATCTTTTATTTCGTTCATTGGATTGACCTCCTTTATCCCCTATTCTCTACTTTAGTATATTCAATTCCTCTTAATCTGCCACCACGATGAACTACTTCTTCAACTGCAACTTTAATATCCCGAAGATTAGAGAGACCGATGATGTTTTCTAATGATTCTTTGACCCTTGACTGGAGAGCAAGCGTGGCTTCATTAGTTGGAATATCCGACCACACACTAACAACTAATGAAAGTTTTGAGTATTTTTTCTTAAGGATTAATTTAGGTTTTATGGTTTTAATAAATGATTCTTCGCTACTTATTCTTTTGATAAAATCCTCAATCGCCTTTTTAGCTACCTTGACTTCACCATAAGGGGTTTTTTGAATAATCCCTTTTTCTTGTTGAGAAATTTTGCAGTCAACATAGAGAATGAGTAACCCTAAAGCTATCAGCCCACATCCAATGCCTGCAAAAATCAAATTAGCATTAGGTAATTTTAGATATTCCTCCAATATGGCAAAATTACTCCATCCTGTCCCAAGTAATATTGCCTCCACACCTATCATCCCCAGAATCAACACATTGACTATTAACCCCAGTTTATTCAAGAAATTCATAAGTTTTTACCTCCTTGTGTTTGGTAAATGGTAACTGGTGAATGGTAATTAAATACCGTTTGGCTGAACTCACGACGAAGATATTTAACCAATTACCAATTATTAGCTAATTGGTACTTAGTCACCAATTACTTTTGCTTTTAATTTTATCACTAATTTTTAGTGAATATCTATTTATTTTTAGTTGCTTCTTCTACATGAACACCCTGAATATACAGATTTACTCTAACTGTTTTTAATCCAGTCATATTTTCAACTGCTTTTTTAATATTTTCCTGAACCTTGCCCGCAATATCCGGGATAGAAGTTCCATATTTAATGACAATCGAAACATCCAGATTTACCTCGTCATCACCTACTTCTACCTTTACGCCTTTAGTTAATTGAGAGCCGCTGATAATTTTCGCAATGCCATTAATAATCCCTTCACTCATTCCAACTACTCCTTCTACTTGTGTTGCGGCTACTGCGGCAATAGTCGCAATTACTTCATTACTTACCTTAACATTACCTAAATTAGTTTGTTCTACCACTCGTTACTACCTCCTTGTATAAATTTTGGATTTTAGATTTTTGATTTCTGTCCTCAGCCTTCTGTCATCTGTCTTCTTTTTTTAATTCCTCATTTAAATAACTAAGAAAATCTCTAATTTCTTTGATAATTCTATCGGCAACCTTATCAAACTTACTTGCCAGATACTCTATTCTATTACCTTTTAATTCAAAACCATAGATATTTCTGAAAACATGTCTGAAAGAAAGGTATTCATCAAGCTCGGCAGCAAGTTCTTCAGATATAACAGCAGGTCTAATATCCTTAATTGGTATGGTCATCTTAAACAATAACGCCTTATGCCATTTTTCTTCCTCAACAAATCCACCATTTATATCAAAGGCGATTTTCTTAAATATCCGTTCACAGCAATTATAAAAATTATGGAGTATTGAACCTGTTGAACGCTTAGCTATTATGGACACATCATATTTAACCTCATTTATTTCTCTTATCAACTCATTAAAATTCTCCAGTTCTTTTTCAATTTCAGATATGATTACCCTCAAAATATCTTTATCCAATCTTTTTCCCTCCACTTAAAATCTGGTGTTAAATCTTCAAACGGTTTTAAATCAATCTTATATTTACTTTCTTTGATGAGAAAGGCATAGGCTTTGAAGAAATCCTCAAATTTTAAACCTTTTATCACTATATCAATGTCTGAATGTCGTCTGAACTTATCAGAGAGAAGTGAACCACAGAGATAGAAAACTTCAAATTTATAATATTTTCTCAAAAGTGATGCCAGTCTCTTCGCCTCTTTGAAGGCATCTTCTTTTAAGGATTTCGTTTTCTTTTGTCGCTCTTTTAAAACAGCGATAAGTGACATAAGATTAGTCCTTTTAGCCACAGATGAGGCATCCCTAATTTCCCGTTAGAGGTGAACATCCGCCTCTGACCTCTGCTGTTTATCCGTCCTATCCGTGGCTGAATAATTACTTTAAATATTAATCATACCAGATAAACTGGACTTTCGTAAATTTTATGCTACTTCTAAAGTTCTCTTTATCCTTATCAATCTGTTTATTTTGCTCAAAGATGGCAAAATTAGGCTCAAAAGCCTGATGATTTTTTTGCAACTTATCCTTTGAAGTTGAATTGATAAAAAATGCTTCACCTATTTTCTTCCCTTTGTGACCTTTGCGTTATTACTTTGTGCCCTTTGTGGTTTATCCTTTTTTAACCGCAAAGAACGCAAAGAAATCGACCGCAAAGAACGCAAAGGTTAAAGGAGAAAGGAATCATAGAAAATTCGTAACCGTTCAGGGCTATACATTAGAAGTGTAAACAA
>JBFLXS010000400.1 GCA_040755795.1 bacterium
GAGAAATCAGGGAAAAGGGGAAAAAGTATTCTTATTTTAGTAAGAAAATCATATTATTTAGAATGTCATTGACAACTGATGAAACCTTCTGCTACCTAATTCCCCTACCCCTCTCCTTTCTCCCCATTTCCCCTTTTCTCCTTATGGACACCTGAACGCTTACAAATCCTCCAACACCTCGAATTTGGCGAATTGGATCATATGGCTCAGCTACCAATCCAATAGATGCTACTTTATCTGCTGAGAAAACACTACCTGCTAAGCCTGTATCAATAAGTACTTCTTTAATATCAAGTTTCTTACCTTGATATACTAATGTTATTGTTACAAATGGGAGCCCTTCTCGAACACGAATCTTCATCGAACACCTCGAATTCCTATCCATCTGCGTTCAGTGATATCGAGAGTTTTACGATCTGTATGCAGGACATAAAGCTCACGCTCTGGATTTTGATGATGAAGTTGACCATAACTCTGCATAGCTTGTTGGGAATTAGTAAAAACATTAACAACAGCAAGTTCATCTAAAATACGCTTATTTGCTTCAGAATGAGCCTTCACCGCTTCAATCAGAAGCCATTGACTCGGATAGTGAATGCGAATTTCTTCCCATCTCATAAAAGAAACACCTCCCAATTACAATCTTTCTTTAAACTCATATAATGCTAATAAGGGTCCTTGTTCATAATGCTTTTGGAAATATTTATCTTTCAGGAAATGATAATAATTCCAAACAGGTTGTAGGGCTTCCTTTGGGCCAATAAGACCTAACAATAGGCACACCAGGGATAAAGTATAAGGGTCTTTTATTGAGTCTAAAATTCCTAAAATCTGGTAAGAACAATCAATTTTGGACTCGTAAATTATCTGTATAGCTACCTCAACAAATGTATCATCTCGATTATCTCTCAACCTTTCAATAACTTTTGAGACTGCAGATTCCCGGAAACGGAGTATCTTTTTCTTTAGTAACCAGTGATTAAGAGGATCTGGTTTTTGCTCCATCATTTTTATTAGATTTTCGAGTTTTGTTTCTTTGTTTATCCTCTTCATCTCTTCTTTCCCTCTTTTTCCGACGGCCATTCTTACAAGTTTCGAAGCGAGCTGGTCTAAGCCCAATTCTGAGTATAAAAGAAAAGAATATAACATCCTTGCTGCAGAAAGTTCCTTGAACGGGTTTTTATCAAAAAAGTCTTCAGATAATCTCGGTGGGCCATAATGTTTCATTATCCGCTGACTTTTCCTTTCCCCTCTTAATACAGATCTTAGAAGCTTTCGTATAACTTGTTTATATCCGAACATGTTCGTTTATACTCTCATTTTAGGATGATTATCGAAGTATTTCGTCTCTGTGCACTCTGGCGTTTCTGCGGTGAATAATTACTCCGATTTTACAGGCATATTTCTTAATTCATCTGCCTTCTTTAAAGGTTTCGGCTAATAATTGGCATAGGATTTGGGTTAAAAATTCCTTATCCCTTTTCAATCTCATTTTTTGCCGAAAGCCATCAACTAATATCTTCACCCGTCTATCTCCACCATAAAGTGTATCTCTTGCCTGCCAGATTTGTTTGCCGGTTTCTACATTTACCAATCTGATACTAATTCCGACTTTACCTTTGCTATATTCAATCACCTGGCCAAGAATAACACCATGAGCACCTAACATTTTACCAATTTTGACGGCAGTTTCCTGGTCAATTCGGTTTGGGTCAAAATCCTGTTCTTTATAAAGTGTCTCAATTCTTATTCTTTCAACTAAATCAAAATCCCCTAATTTCCCCAGTTGTAGATTAAATTCATCAGTAACCTTTGGTCCGGCAGAATAATCACCGCTTGTATTTTCAAAAGGTAAAACAGCTATTCGTTGAGCGCGTAATTCAAATACTGCCTCTTTATCCACAAAAAAATTAGTTACTCGATAAGGATTTACCTGACCACAACCAGCGATAGTTAGAATCAAAAATCCCAAAATTATTTTCTTCATCTATTATCACCTCCATTACAAAATTATACGCCCAAAAATAATAATTGTCAATCTTTTTTCAATGAAATTCTGTTCTATCTTTACTTGTTTCATACATAGGATTAATAAACTTTAATATTACTCTTCCTAATTCACTGTCCATTCTTTCTATAACAGGTTTAACTATTACCCCTTCTTTTAAATGGTCACCACTGAGTAATGTATTTCCTTGAGCGAATTCTTTAATTTTATTCAAATCATATCCCCCGCGATAAAGGACAGGAACAATATGTTCACTTAAACCCAGCTGTTTCATTAATTCGATAAACTCATCCCAATTAAGATATCTTTCCGCAAAAAAAGCATCATAAAAGACTATTTTTTGTGTATTTAGCCCATATTGCAAGTTTTGGACTTTTTTACCATATACCTCGCCAAAGAGAACCGTTTTATCGGCTAATTTTTCTAATAAAATTTTATCATAGCCATTTTGTTTAATTGCCTTCCAGTATAAATTTCTCTCCTCTTCTTTCCACATCCACTTATGACCACCGACGAAGAGATTATTACCGTTTTTAGAAACCCTTAAATTTGAGCCATGAATTTTTTCTGTAACAATAATTTCTTCTCCGTCTTTAAATACATACGGGAAATTCTCATATCGTTCTACATCCGTATATTTGCAAATCCAATCTACCTCAGCATAAGGCACAACTTCACCTTGCATATCGATTGGGACTGGTGGTTCATATTTTTTAATCCCAATTTTATCGGTTACATCCTCTCCAACAGGTAAATTATCTTTATTTGGAATCAGGAGACCATAGGAATATTCTCCTCGAAGTCTTATAGCTTTAACCCGGAAATTTTTATCTCTTAAAAACTCAAATTCTGGAGTTTCTGGCACAACTGTATCTACAGGAATATAGATTGCTGTCCCTTCTGGTGCAAAATCTGAGGTGCGAACAACTACCTGCCATGTTACCCCTTCTATATCCGCGATAGATAGGGTATCAGCATTGGGATGTGTTCTTAGTTTATATTTAACTACTTTGGCTTTAGATTCACTCATATTTCATTACCACCTTTTTTTAATTTTGTGGGGCACAAATCATATTATACATTTAATTTCTTAAAAAAGCAACTAAAAAATTCAATTGACAAGATTAAAAATTCGATATAATCTTGATTCAAGATAACTATTTAACTATCTGAAAATAATTACGATATAAGAGACAGACTAATGTTTATCAAAGATTTACAAAATTGCAAAGAATTTATTGCTGGAGATAACACTATCTTGCGTGAACTTTTGCATCCAGATAAAGCAGATTTGCAACTGGGTTATAGCCTGGCATACGCAATAGTAAAACCAGGTGAGACCTCGCGACTGCATAAATTGAAGACATCAGAGGTGTATTATATTTTAGAAGGGGAGGGCGTGATGTCCATTGATGATGAATCCGCAAAAATCCACCCGGGTCAGGCTATTTACATACCCCCAAATGCCAAACAGTTCATTCATAATTCAGGAAATTCTGACTTGAAATTTCTGTGTATTGTTGATCCAGCCTGGCGAGTTGAAGATGAAGAAGTGTTATCGTAAAAATCTGTGAAATCCTATGAATTATTTTAATTGCCACAGGTCGAAAATATTTAAAATTTGATTGACAGAAATCAGAAACTGTGATAGAATAAAATTGTAAAGTTAATGAAATAGGAGGAATGATAAAGATGATTAAGAAAATGATAGGTGGAGTAATATGTT
>JBFLXS010000401.1 GCA_040755795.1 bacterium
CAATAACAACAAGAGTGAGTAGTTGGATCAAGATGAGAAGTCTTTTTTATTGATAACCGTTCAGATAGTCCTTCACCGCAGAGACGCAGAGGAAGAGAGAAAAGATGGATTTTCACACAAAGCCACAGAGACATCTATATTATCCTGATAGATTTCATTCGTTGCAATAAAGGATCAATGTCATCCTGAGTTTGTCGAAGGATAAATCTGCCGAAGAAAAAGCCCTGGAACCTCTGCATATAGTAAATAGATTATGTCTCTGAGGTGAACGGTTACCTGATTCCTATATCTACAACACCTTTTCTAATTCCCTCAACACCTCTTTCAAAAAACCAATACCTTCTTCCTCTTCTGTCCATTTTAAAATCAAGCAATTGGTTTTTCTTGGATTTAGTGTTAAATATTCCGGAAAGGTAGTGACTAAAGAAAGAACTTTTGGGATTAATTTTTCATCCGACGGTAATTCAATGGTCATATATCCTTTAGAGATACTCAAAGAGGTAATACCGACTTTTTTTGCCATCAACCGCATCTGGAAAAGCTCTAAAAGTCTTTGGACAGGCATTGGGATTTTTCCGTATCTATCCGCCAATTCTTCTTTAACCTCTTGTAAGACATTAAAGTCTTTACAGGATGACAATTTTTTATAGACGGCATATCGTTGAGCAATATCTTTAATATATCCTTCCGGGATATAGGTATCGCAAGGCAAATCCATTGCTGGCAAGGTATCATCTGCTATCTTTTCTCCTCTCAAATTAGCTACGGTTTCCTGAAGTAACCTGCAGTATAAGTCAAATCCAACCGCGACTAAATTCCCGTGTTGTTCTGGTTCCAGGATATTACCTACCCCGCGTATTTCCATATCTCGCATCGCAATTCTGAATCCAGAGCCTAAATCTGAGAATTCACGGATGGCAGACAGTCGGTCTTTAGCCAGTTCAGATAATCCTAATTTTGTTGGGTAGAAGATATAGGCGTAAGCCATGTGATGAGACCTGCCAACCCGTCCTCTTAATTGATAAAGTTGGGAAAGTCCAAATTGATGGGCATTATTGATGATAATAGTGTTGACATTGGGTATATCTATGCCTGATTCAATGATTGAGGTGGAGAGATTTCTTCACCGAGAAGTGCTGGTTGAAAGTAAGTATTATCTTCTCCACTTGCTGATTTCAAGTTAATGTTTCTATGAAAATCAACTTTGTTGTGATCATTGCATGATATAATCCTTTCTTCTTTTCCCCAATACATAGATCTTACGAGCGACTTTTTTGTTTTCAAATAAGAATTCATATATAAGTCTTATTTTTAAATATGCATCTCTGAAATATGTGATAATAGGAACTTCCAAAAATGCTTTATTCTTTTCTTCTTTTGTTGTTTGCTGTAAGTTTAATTTTGATTTCCATGAATTGATAAATCCGTAATTTATTATTTCATAGCCATTCTCTTCAATAATATCAATGAATTTATTTAGTTCTATCCCCTCTTCATTGGATGAATTGCCTTTATTTAATGCAATGAATAAATTTCCATCCCCATATCTCTTCTTAAACTCTCTTTGTATATGTTCTACAGTCATCTTTTCATAAATATCCGCTAAAGAGTCTATTTCAATTTTATATTCATCTTCAAGTTTTAGTTCAGTAATCTGTACACTATTTTCGTGTTCTTTTAATTCCTTGATAAGAAGGAGTCCTATCAGGTGGACTACATCTTCTAACTTCTTATCAATTTTAATCCCATAGGATTTAGCTAACTTATATACATTTATCCCTGTAGATTCCAGAGAAGATCTTCTAATCTTAGGAAGTTTACACCCACTCTTATCTACTGCTCCACATTTAGTTAGATGGAGCAAGCATGGTCCGGCAATGAAACCTTGAACTTCATATCCATCCTTTTTAGCTATTCCTTCCAGTTTTAATACCATTCTATGAAGTTTTCTTACATATTTTCGGACAAAGATTAACTGTAAGAAAAAAGCTATAGGCGGTATTTTCATTAGACGAGGAGGGATGTCTTTTATACGGAGAACAAGCATTATTCCTAACTCATAGTCACTAATAACTTTTTTTGTCTTTTCTATTTTCCAGGAATAAGGAGGAGATGAATAGCAGTTATTAAAAGAATCGCAACGACTACACGCATCTTTCACTCGATGCTCTACCTGGATATCTTTTGTCCTTATAACTATCCCTTTATGAAATCTTTCTCTTTCTACTATATCTATAAGTTCTGAAATATAATCAAAAATATCATTCTTATATTTCAACTCAAATTGTTTCATTCTATTATAACCTTACGGCAGGATAAATAAGGATTCTTTACACTTCGTTAACTATTTCTTCAACCTTTATTCCTACATGTCTACCACCAGATTTAGCTATATGGGCTAACACTTTATCCTCAGGCTTAAGTGTCGTTACATTTCTTGGTTCGCCATTAGCCCCATGAACTCTAACATGCCAATCATCCTGTACAATAGTGTTAACAACTACATCATTATATTTTGCTTCGATTAATAGTAGTGGTCTGACTTCTATCTTAATTCTTCCAACTGTAACCACCTTAGCTTTACCGTGAATATTCACACATAATACCTTACCTCCGGCTTTTAAGTCAGTAATATAGTTAGTCTTATTATTTGGCCCCCAGACATATGAGTGAACAGCGCCAGCGTTTACTCGAAATGGTCGTAAGTCCATATACGGAAGATGATGAGTCTCTGAACAGACCAGGATGCCACCTAAGGAAGTAGAACCGACAATGATACCCTCTTCCGTAGTCATTAAGGAAGTTGTATCTATGCACCCTCTATATCCCATACCAATATGTCTAGTTCCTATAACTGACGACTCTACTATTTTTATATCTATTAATTCTTTCCTTTTTATTTCATTTTGGAGTAAGAATATCTCTTCGACTTCATTCGTTTTTAAAAGCACCCCATCACTTCCTCTCTCTAACACCCCGAATGCTATCGTCGCTTCCTCGGAAGAATAAACCTCTTTTAATAATTGAATTTCTTTCTTTTGTAACTCAGCAATGAATAATTCCAAAGGGATATTAGTTTCGTCTTTTAACTTTACCATAGTGTAATTAAATCGAGGGGCAAATTTTAATGCCATTTCTAATGATTCTTTATCTTTAACAGTAACAAACAATGCTGTTTTTTTCCCATTTTCTGTTGCATCATCCAAAATTTTTAGATTCTCTGAAGCTACTATATCCTCTGGTTTTATTAAGCTTAACTCATCTACCTTTTCCACAAAAACTACCAGTTTTATCCTTGAAGAAAGCGTTCTAATATCTGTTATTTGAGATGGTTTAACTACCAAAGTATCAAAAATTGTATTTTGGAGCGCAAGAAGAACTTTATCATTTTTACCTTGCGATTCTCTGGCATCAAACCAAACGAACCTTTGCCTTTCAGTTTTAATGGTTGAATTTGTAATATCCTCCTTAATTCTTATTTCTTTACTGATAGTTTTATTTTTCATTAGTCTATTCTCCTCGTATAATATAGCACTTATTAATCGAAATTTGACATAGATATGGTTATGAAATTCCAAATCACAAATTCCAAATTCCATTTAGTGAATTAGTGAATTAAGCAAATTAGTAAAATCTAATCTCTAATTCGCTTTTTGGTATGTGGAATTTGGTGCTTATTTGAGATTTGGTGCTTGGGATTTGGGATTTTTTACTTA
>JBFLXS010000402.1 GCA_040755795.1 bacterium
TGGGTTACTACATCAATCTCTATACATTGAGCAACCCAGTACTTTTCACCCTTTTCAATATAAACTTTAATTGTATTATGCAGCATCTGTTCACCTCCAAACTTTACTTTGTTATATTTTATCATTTTATTCCAACCAGGTCAAATTTTTGTTGATATAGATTGCCTCATTATAGGTTCCCGCAGAGACAATTATCCTCTCGCCACTTCCTGCTGCATTTATTGCCGCCTGGATGGTTGTATAGTCTCCTGGCACATACAAATCCGCTGCTCTTGCCTCTTGGGTTAAAAAAACCATCCCCACGACCACTAAACCGATGATTTTTTTCATCTTTTCAACACCTCTTATTTAATTTGAGCTCTCTCAACATCTCCAGAGCTCGGATTTGACTGAAGTTTCAGCAATTCTCGGTGAAGATGAACAAAGAGGTCAGGCAAGCTAAGATAGCCACCATAAAGCCATTTTTTGCGTTTTAACAGCAATTCTCCTTCGTGTTCTGACCCAATTAACACTAAGGAAATGATATAGACTAAAAAAGAGCATGTCTTTTTTAATCTATACCTCAAATATATTGCTCAAGAAAAACCTAAAATAAACCGAAAACGTAACTATTCAGCCACTGATTAACAGGGATAAATAAGAGAGGACAGAAGGCCCAAAGGTAAGGACAGGGCTTGTCCCTATCCGTTCCGTAGGCGGACAACCCCAAGAGTTGTCCCTACAACCCTAATTGCAGGCAAATACGCTGTAGCGGGATTTTCCATGTTTCATCCGTGTTCATCCGTGGCTGAACAGTTACAGTATATGACGAACTTTGTTTAGTAATCTTTGTTTAGTGACTTATCTCTAAACACTCAGCACATACAACTTCTGTAATTCCTTGAACTTCTATATACTATCTAACCATTCCTGTTCATTAAGACCAGATTGTAAAATCATACTCGTTATGGTTCTTGGAGCAAAAATTTTCTGATTAACAATTACTGTTACTCGTCTCTTCTTCCCTTTAACATAACCTACAAATTGCTGATGACTTCCTTTTTGACGACTCAAAGTAAATTTGTTCCTTTTGAGAATTTTTTTCTACCTCTTCACTTGAAAGAGAAAGGAGTCTCTTATCTGGCATAAACTATCTCCTCAAACTTAATCTTTTTTGGCGAAGTAGTCTTAGGTAGTTCCTTAGCCATAAATTTAGCCTCGGCATCAAAGAATTTTATCCATTCTTCCATTGAAGCTGGACGGGGGATAAACTCTTGTTCGTCTCCTGATTCAAGTACATCTTCAAGGTACAATTCTACTGCTTCCTGTAAGTTCCTCCTGGTTTCTTCCATAGTCTTTCCTTGTGAGGCAACATTAAGCTCAAGACAGACAGCCGAATAAATATCGCCTTCTTTCTCAATCAAGTTATGCAAATGTAATCTTCGCATTTTTTCAATACCCTCCTCTTAAGTAGAGACAACGCTCTCGGATAAAATTGAGCGTTGATTTTATTAGCCATTCCGGCTAATTATTTTTTTCCTCTTTACAACAGAGCCATTTCAGGCACGGTGGGAAATAAACCCTGTTCCTACACATAATTAGAAACAAAAAAAGCACAGTAAAATCAATTAATGTGCTTATATTTTTAATAAATTTATTCTTAACTCTCTGTCCTGCAAGGACTTAGATTGCGTCTCTCTCTCTCTCTCTGTGTGTGTGTGTATGTGTGTAAATAAAATAAATAAAGGTATCATCTTTTTTACTCCTTTATTTCCTCATAGGTTATAAGCTGGATGCCTAATTCTTTACAGGCATCTTTGCCTTTATCCTTCATATCTACACAGACAAATACTGGCTTTGCTTTTTTGTTTGTTTCTCTCTCATACAGCTTTGCCTTGCGGGAAAGTATGGTTACATCAGAAGAACCTGCGGATGAGCTTATCTCAACAAGATAATCCTCTCCATCCTTTATCAAAAGGTCAATCTGAACCTCCTCTGGATAGCCAAAAACATAGCCATCTTTATCCTTAATCTTTAATTCCTTTACCTCGGTTACCTTAAGGTTTTTAAGCAATAGCTCTTTAAGGGTATTCCTTAAGGTTTTCTCAGCACATATTCCCCATCTTGCTCCTATGGTATCTACGGTTATTTTTAAATCCCTTGTAGCTTTTGATTGAAGTTCAAATCCATAGTGCATTTCTTTTATAAGCTCCTCAAACCTTCGGTCAATTGCCTCAAATCTCTTGTTTGTCTCCTCAAACCTTTTGTTTGTTTCTTCCCTTAAGAGCCTGATTTCTTCCAGAACCCTTGTAAAATCATCCTTTGTGGCAAAGGTTTCAGATAGGATGGCATAGAGAGAACCCCTAAATTGCTCATCTTTCTTTAACAAGATAGGCAAAACCCTTAAGATGTGAGTTTCTTCCTCTTTTATCAATGAAATAGGCATTTTTATCTCCTTGAAAATAATTATATCATCTTTAATTGTTTTTGTCAAGAAAAAAATCCCAGTTCCAGTAATCCCTCAGTTATTGGTGGTAAAAACTAAATACTTGATGTTCAAGTTTTTTAAAGGTATAAAGATTTAACCGCAAAGAGCGCAACGGAAGATTTCGCAAAGGAAGGAAAATAAGGTGGTGAACAACCTATTGCTTTGTTAAGTTTGCTTTGCTATGTTTAGAAAGTTATCGGTTATCAGGTTATCGCTGAAGAAAAAGAAGTAGCTTTTTATCTCCGATTACTGATTACCGATTACCCGGATTCCACTTCCGATGGCTAAAGTATTGCTAATTTCAGGGTTATCTTCCTTAGTGTTTGGCTGTGGTTTTAGTGCCTTAGTGTTTTTTTATTGTCTCGCTAACCTTACCACTTTATTTATCTCTTCCTTTGAAAGTCCGGTTATCTTAGCAATCACATCAATATTAAATCCCTCTGAATACATAGCCTTAGCAGCCTCTACTGCTTTCCTATATTCACCTTGTTGTATCCCTTGCTGTAATCCTTGTTGCATTCCTTGTTGCATTCCTTGTTGCATTCCTTGTTCTATCAATTTCATAGCGGTAGTCATTGTTGCTTCACCCCCTTTCTCGGAAATCTTCTTCACTGCCTCTACTACCTCTTTTACTCCTATCTCGGTGCTACTGTAAATATACCGAATAACCCCTTCCAAAAATTTTAGCCCTTTCTCCTCCTCGTAACACATCTGCCCTATCTCTAAAAAATCCCCGATATGCTCCCGTAATTTCCCCTCATCATATATGCTCTTCATCACTAATAGGGCTATCCTAAGAGTTACATCCAAAAGAACCTGCCCCTTTATCTCCTCATCACTATACCTCGATAAATCTGTCAATAAATAATCAAATTCAGGAATATATCTCTTTAATCCCTCATCTATCCCTGTAAAATATTCAGATAACCCTTTCACCCCCCATCGTTCTTTACCGTGATAAAAAATAATAGGTATAACAGGTCTTAAGCCCTCTTTCTGTTTGATATTTGTCTCCCATATCTTAAGGATATACCGTAGAAGCTGGAAATGCGGGTATTTGACTGCCTTGCTCTTATGTTCAAATAAAAGCGAAATCTTTACCTTGCTCTTAGCCTTGTAAAGACAATTATAAACTATGTCTGAAAAGTTCTCTTTTAGTTCCTCATCAATGTAAGAGTTATTATCCAATTCCAGGGTTGATAAATCAAGGTTTTTCTTCAGA
>JBFLXS010000403.1 GCA_040755795.1 bacterium
TTGCGTTAAGATTAAGGCTTTCTCCATTGCTTACCTTTTTCCATGAAGATAAGGTACTGGTAGAATTACCCGAGCGAACATACATAGAAAGTTCTGTTGAAAATGGCTTTCTCTCTTTCCAGAAGATATTCTCAAAGATAACTGAGGAACCGGCATCAAAGATAGAGGAGGTATAGGTGCCCAGGGGATGGTGGAAAGAGTTGTTAATAAGCATTAAAGGCCCTGAATCCTTATAGGCAATTGCAAGGTCATAATCTCCATCGTTGTCAATATCTACTCCACAAGGCATATGTATACTACACCTTACAAGGGGTTTTAGGTTATCCTCCCATTCTGGCATTCTTTGAAACCAGGGGGATGTAAGTGTTCCCAGCCTTTTGTAGATATGAAGCCCTGATTTTCCTATAACAACTAAATCCTCAAGGTTATCTCCATCTAAGTCCATTGCTGTGGGAAAGATATGGCCTATGTTTTTCCAGAAACCAAATGTGTCTGTTCCATAACCTATAGCCCTGTAATCTATCTCTTCTTCCCAAACCTTGTTTCTTTTCCAGGTAGGTGATTCTTTTGTTCCTGTGTTTTCTATTATAAGAAATCTATAAGATGTAAGGAGAATGACATCATAGTCTCTATCATTATCAAGGTCAAGGGCAAATGGACAAGGATCCATTGTCTCAAGGTCATCCAATCCTGTAAGGACAAGGTATGCCCCTGTTATATCCCAGGTCTTCTTCTGCTCAAAGGAAAGGGAGCTTGTTTGGGTAGAGATATTGCGAAATGCACCTATGCAACGACCTCCTATGTCATGATACTCAGAGGTAAGGATGTCTATCCTGCCATCATTATCAAGGTCAGCAACTGTTGGATGTGTCTGAGGGGTATATTCGGGAAGTTTATTTAAATTAATTCCTCCAAGACCATAATAAGGATGAGATGCGAGAATATCGGGGTTTTCAGGAGAGCCCATATTTTTCCACATATTTAAATATGTCCCCCCACAACTTGTATATCCTTCTGCATATATCTCATCATAAGAGCCATCGCTGTTAAAATCAGCAAAGGAGACCCCTGACATAATATGGCCTCCAACGAGATAGGGCTTTTGTTTATCCTCAAGGTATGTAGGATGTGGGTAGTGGGGATTAGCCTTTTCAGGGATGTTCTCAAAGGCAATCATAATACCATCACCTCCTATGAACATATCAGAATCAGAATCTCCATCAAGGTCAGCAAGACCAATGGATGCCACAACATAATCTCCTTCACAACCAATAAAATAAAGTCCACGAAGTAACCACATTGGAGAAGGGGTTCCTGTGTTTGAATACCAACTACTATATCCCATTTCATTATCCACAAATACAAAGTCAGGAGTATTATCACAATTTATATCAACAATATCCCCTCCTGGATTTGCTCCCTTTCCTGCCCCAAAATTATGAGTAGGAAGGTCTAATTCTGGCTTTCTGATAAATACACAATCTTGATTCTCATAGGCAAGGAAATCTTCAGTATTACTTGTTGTTGTTCCCCACCTTAAACACTGAAGGATAAGGTCAGGGTCACCATCATTATCCAGGTCTCCTAATTCAGGAGAGGGAGAATACCAGGCATTTATAACCTTAATATCCTTAATATCCCAAGAAGAATATCTTTGCCAGGCAAATGGTTCTATAGCTTTATATCCTAGAATATCATAGGTTTTTGTTCCAGATTGTAAGGATTTATAAAGGGTTATAAAGATGTCTAATAGTCCATCCTTATCAATATCGCCAAGTGTGATATATCCTTCATTCATATCAAAATATATATCCTTCTTCTTTGTAAATATTGGGTTATACCTTGTCCCTCTATTCTCAAATACAGAGACAGTTCCATTCACCGGGCTACTTACTAAAAGGTCAAAGTCTCCATCATTATCTATGTCTCCAAACTCAGGTCTTGTTCCCCCTGGCAGAATATCCTGAGGGGAAGGCACCCAGGGCCTTTTTTGGAATCTTGGATATTGTGGAGAGAGCTTAATGGATGCACGATGTGTTTTTTTATGTTTTACCCCTGGGATTGGGCTTAAGGTTGTGTTTGTCAGGCTTCCATCCTGGAAATATTCCTGCCATTCCCCTCCATAAGATAGAAATGGAAGGAAGATAAGTATAACAAATATAGCCTTCCTGGTCATTTTTTGATTCCTCATTTCTGATATTATATTTCACGCAAAGGCGCAAAGCTCACAAAGGTTACAAAGGACAGAAGACAAAAAAACAGACGACAGACTAAAGATTTTTGTCTGTCGTCTATGGTCTGCGGTCTGTGGTCTGATAGAATGTTTGCTCCAACTTTTCACTGCAGACGCAGAGAGAATTTGTGTGATTATAATATACTATATTTTGCAGGGTTTGTCAACAGTAAGTTACGGCTAAACATAGAAGGATTATATCGGTACGAATTCAAGTGGAAAAAACTTTTGACATTTCTCATAGCGTATGTTATACTACCAATATGGAAATATCAAATCCTCATGATGCCTTTTTCAAAGAGATATTTTCTGTAAAAGAGAATGTAGTTGATTTTATTAATTCTACTTTACCTGAGGAATTAAAGAAGAATCTTGATTTAACAACTTTGGAATTAGATAATAATTCTTACATTGATGAAGAATTGAAGGAAAATTTCGCGGATATAGTCTATAATTGTCGATACATAGACAAGACCAATATCAAGGTTTCGCTTTTATTTGAACATAAGAGCAAACCAGTGAAGTATCCGCATCTACAGCTTCTCAGGTATATGCTTAAAATATGGGAAACAAATATCAAGCAAAAGAAGAAATTAGTTCCAATAGTCCCTCTTATCTTTTATCATGGTAAGAAGAAATGGGAATTAAGGGAACTAAGTGATTATTTTGAAGGGATAGACGAGGTATTAAGGAGGTATTTACCTGAGTTTAATTACTTATTAACGGATTTATCCTGTTATAGTGATGAGGAGTTAAAGGAAAAGGTATTTATAAATGTAGGGGTAAAGGTTTCGTTATTGTTTTTAAAGAATATCTTTAATAAGGAAAATTTAAGGAAACATTTAGAGGAGTTTTTTGAAATAGGGCGATTATATTATGAAGAGGAACGAGGGCTAAAGTTTTTAGAAGGAGTAATTCGCTATATTTATAGTAGCACAGAGATTAAACCAGAAGAGGTGAGAGAGGCGCTCAAAAGTGTTTCTGAAAAAGGGGGTGAGGTAGCAATGACTACAGCTATGAAATTAGAGAAAAAAGGGATGCAGAAAGGGATGCAGAAAGGGATGCAGAAAGGGATGCAGAAAGGGATGCAGAAAGGAATGCAGAAAGGAATGCAGAAAGGATTACAACAAGGTGAATATAGAAAGGCGGTAGAGACTGCTAAGTCTATGCATAATAAAGGATTTGATTTGAAGATAATCGCTGAAATAACAAAACTTTCCATTGAGGACTTAAAAAGAGTTATTCACGAAAAGACCAATGTTTAATTACTAAATAACGGTTATGATAAAAAGCAGACAGAATATTAGAACATGAATAACACAAATGTTGAAGGACACGAATAAGAGACAACAACCTTCTACACCCTCTTTATTAAGCTTATCCTTACCCACAAGTTGGGCAACAAGATGAGGTAAGCAATGACTAAAATTCAAACTTCCAAATTAATCCATTTAT